>JBBPYT010000156.1:0-14219 GCA_038199665.1 Hyphomicrobiales bacterium | reverse complement strand
CCAGCCCGAAACAATGGGCGTTGCTGGCCGAGGCAAGCTGATCCGAAACGCTCCGCCCGGGGAATCTCGGCTCGGCTTGGCACGGCCTATTCCTGGCTTTCCGCAATTTCCGCAACCTTCAGCGGCTCCACATCATGAAACCGCTCGTAGTTCAGGAGGGTCGAGCCGTCTTCCGTTCTGGTGAGAACGTCAGCGAATCGGTGATCCCAAAGGATGTCACCGGCAAAGTAGGTTTCACGCGAATGCACGGTCTGTGCTGAGGTCTCGTCGTGGCCGCTGATGCTGAGAATCAGAGCGGCGTCGCTCTCGATCAGGTCCTCCGTAGTCAGCCCGAACAAGGGGCTGGATTCGTCGATGTTGTGCAGGATGGTCCAGCTCAGGACGAAAGTGGGATTTTCCGAGCGGACCAGCTTGAGCTCCAAGAAGCGGCGGAACGCCACCTTTTCCGCAGTCTCTTGCGAGATCAGCAGCCATAGGCGGGCACTGGCGCTGCTGATGATGTTAAGCCGTGCATTGGCCACCCGCATGAACAGGGTTCGTTGGCCATCATAGGGTCCGACGGTCAGGAATTTAGCGAAAAGAAGCCGCGCCCTAGGCCGCGACACGCGCGCGAAGATCAACCCGAGCATCGAGGCCGAGTAGAACAGCCCCGCGAAGGTTTCGATACTGACGATCGCATGGCCGTAGTTGCCCTGCGGGTACATTTCTCCGTAGCCAACGGTGGTCAAGGTCTCGACGCTGAAAAAGAACAGCTGCAGCAGCTCATTGTGTGAATTGGCAACGCTGTCGCGAGCCACAAAGTAGAGAATCGCGAAACAGGCATTGAGAAACACGAAGATTGCCGCGAGGCCGCCCAGGAAGGTAGGCCAACTCGCCGTCATGGCGCTGTGGTAGACGTCGTTCCAGAAGCTCGGGGCCAAGCCGTAGGTCAACACCTCTCGCTTGCCGATCGTAACCTTGCGCAGGCGCTCGCCGCGACCGCGAGCGGTGAGCCGACTCAAGCGGGTCGAGCGGAGCGGGGAGGTGTCGTTCATCTGCAGCCGGGCCACGAGGGTGGATAGACCTGGAGAGGACGGCGTGAGGAGCCGGAGCCAAGAAAACTCATGCTCTGCTTGCTTCCTGAAAAGGCGGCATCTAGCAAGGGCGAAATTCTAAAAGGGCTGTTTCATGTCCAGGTCTCTCGACGGTCGACTGGCTTTGGTTACGGGTGCGTCGCGGGGGATCGGGCGCGCCGTCGCGCTCGACCTGGCCCGCGCCGGCGCCCATGTCGTCGCCCTCGCCAGAACACAGGGCGCTCTCGAGGAACTCGACGACGAGATCCGCCGCTCGGGAGCTGAGGCAACGCTTGTGCCATGCGACGTCAAGGATTTCGACGCACTCGACCGCCTCGGCGGCGCAATCCATGAGCGGTGGGGAAAGCTTGATATTCTGGTGGGTAATGCGGGCCTGCTGGGGCCGATCACTCCGCTCGGCCATGTCGACCCCAAGCAGTGGGACGACGTCTTCGCCGTCAATGTCACGGCCAACTGGCGGCTGATCCGATCGCTCGATCCGTTGCTGCGCGCTTCGGATGCGGGGCGGGTCGTGCTGATCTCTTCGGGCGCTGGCCATCGCGCCGAGCTTCGGCCTTATTGGGGACCCTACGCGATCTCGAAGGCCGCGCTCGATGCCCTGGGCCGAACCTATGCGGCCGAAACCTCGACCACGTCGTCCGTCAAGGTCATGACGGTCAATCCGGGACCACTGCGCACGCGGATGCGCGCCGCCGCCATGCCGGGCGAAGACCCGGAAACCCTCAAGACGCCGGAAGAGCTCAGCCCGAAGATCGTCGATCTGTGCTCGCCGGAATGGATCGAGACGGGTCGGCTCTACGATTTCCCGACCGACAAGCTGCTGAGCTACCAAGGTCCGGCGTAGAGGCCAGTTCGGCTTCAGCTCTTCCGGCCGCCGCGCCCGTAGGGGTTTTCGGTCTGGCGGAAAATCAGGCGGATCGGCACTCCCGGCAGATCGAATGCTTCCCTCAGGCCGTTGACGAGAAAGCGGCTATAGGACGACGGCAACGATACAAGCTGGTTGCCGAACAGAATGAACGTGGGCGGCCTCGCCTTAGGCTGGGTCATGTAGCGGATCTTGATCCGCCGTCCGCTTACGGCCGGGGGCGGGTTCCGTTCAAGCGCGGCCCCCAACCAGCGGTTCAGCCGCGCCGTGGAGATCCTCCGGTTCCACGTCGCATGGACGCGGACCACGGCCTCCATCAGCTTGTCGGTTCCGAACCCCGTCAGTCCCGAAACCGGCACGACCGGCATACCCTTGATTTGCGGCAGCAGCCGGTCGGCTTCAGCCCGAAGCTCGGAGAGGACGGAGCCGCGTGCTTCGATCAGGTCCCACTTGTTGAGCCCGATCACGATCGCGCGGCCTTCGCGCTCCGTCAGGTCAGCGATCGTCAGGTCCTGCTTCTCGAACGGGATTGTGGAATCGAGCAAGACCACGACCACCTCGGCAAACTTCACGGCCCTGATGGCGTCGGTCGCGGCAAGTTTCTCGAGTTTGTCGTCGACGCGTGCCCGTTTTCGCAAGCCTGCCGTATCGAAGATCTTGAGCGCACGACCGCGCCACTCCGCGTCGAGGCCGATCGCGTCGCGCGTGATCCCCGGCTCCGGCCCGGTCAACAGCCGCTCCTGGCCGAGAAGAGAATTCAGAAGGGTCGACTTGCCGGCGTTGGGTCGGCCAACCACGGCAATGCGCAGTGGCTTGGTTTCGTCGAGTTCCGTCCCGTCCTCGTCCTCGGCAAAGACCCTGCGAGGCTCGTCGGGTTCCGTCTGGTGCTCTTCGGCATCCCCCGGCAGAACCGCCGCCAGCGCGTCGTAAAGGTCGACGAGGCCTTCCCCATGCTCGGCCGAGATGGCAACCGGGACGCCGAGACCGAGATCGTAAGCCTCATAGGCGCCCGCCTCCCCGGCCCGCCCCTCCGCCTTGTTGGCCACCAGGATGATGGGCTTGCCGGCGCGCCTGACCAGGACCGCGAAATGCCGGTCGCCTTCCGTAACACCGACGCGGCTGTCGATCACGAACAGCAGGATGTCGGCATCCTCGACCGCGACTTCCGTCTGCATCCGCATTCGGCCCACGAGGCTGCCCTCGGCGCCCTCATCGAGTCCGGCGGTATCGACCAGCGTAAAGCTGAGATCGCGCAGCTCCGCCTCGCCTTCCCGCCGGTCACGGGTCACGCCCGGCTGATCGTCGACCAGCGCAAGTCTGCGGCCGACGAGTCTGTTGAACAGGGTCGACTTGCCGACATTCGGGCGGCCGATGATGGCGACCGTAGTCATGGCTTGGGCGCAGGTTTCCCGGCGCGGACAAGGCTGAGGAACAGGCCGGCACGCTGCCGCTGGTCGGGGGCCGCAATGGGGTCTGACACGATCGCGTCGAACCAGCGGCCGGCATCGGCATCATTGCCCGCCTTCAACGCTGCCACTCCAAGCATTTCCCTGGCGGCGTTGCGAAAGGTCCCATTGGCGTCGGCGAGCGGTTCCAGTCGCCGGCGCAATTCGGCAGGGTCGGCCGTGTCGACCAGGAGCATCGCGGCGCGAAGGCGGGCTACTTCGCGAAGTTCGGGCTCGAGGCTCGCATCGTCGGCAAGGGAATCGAATGCCGCGGCGCCCGCGGCAGCGTTTTCCTGTCCGGTTTGCCCGGCAGCCCTGAAGCGCGCCAGCAGGCGATAGCCGAAAGGCCCATCCTTGGCCAACGCGTCCAAGGCCGCCAAAGAGCCGGAACGATCGCCGCGCGACCTCTCGGTCGCATCGAAATAGCGGATCCCGGCGGCCTCGGCCTGCTGCTGATGCCAGTAAACATAGCCGCGCCAAGCCCCCACTCCCACCAGCACGGCGAGGAGCGCCGCAAGGACAAGGCCCCAATGTTTGTTCAACACCCGGCGGATCTGGTCCTGACGGTATTCTTCGTCGACCTCTCGGATGAACTCGGACATCGGACTGCAATTTACCTTGATGTGCGCATTGGCGGGCGCCGGACAGCCCTCTTCCACCCTTCGGGGCCGAAACGCAATCGCGAATCAAACCCGGACGCGGATCGGAACATCGGTGGGGGACGATTCGATAGGCCTTCTCGAGCAGTTCACCATTTCAAACGCGCCCCGGGGACAGGCGGCCAGGGTGAAGGGCTCCTCTCTCAGTACAAGCCTCCGGTGCCTGTTCCGACCGCACGTTCGGCATCGGGCGCCGCGGTTGCCGCCGGTGCCCTCTCGGACGAATTGTCTCCGATCACCGAATAGCTGTCGGGCGGCGCCGTGCCGGGCTTGAAGGCCTCGAGGATCGAACCTTGCCCCGTGCCCCGCATGCCGCTGCGCATGTCGATCGAGATCAGCTTGATGCCTGGCGGCACTCGGAACGGAACATCGGGTTTGTCCTTCAGCGCCATGCGCATGAAATCGCGGAACACGGGTGCCGCATATTGGGCCGCATAGGCGGTGGCGCCGAGCGAACGCGGCTGGTCGTAGCCGAGGTAGAGGCCCACCGCGAGATCCGCCGAGTACCCCACGAACCACACGTCCTTGGCGTCGTTCGTGGTGCCCGTCTTGCCGGCGAGATGGCGGTTGAGTTCCTTGACGGCTTGGCCGGTGCCGCGCGTGATGACACCTTCCAACATGGACGTCACCTGATAGGCGGTCAGAGGATCAAGAACCTGCTCGCGCTTGTCGATCAGTTTCGGCTCCGGCTGGTCCGCCCAGGTGTCGGCGTCGCAGCCTTCGCACACCCGCTCGTCGTGCCGGTAGATCGTATGGCCCCAGCGGTCTTGGATGCGGTCGATCAAGGTCGGCTTGATGCGCTTCCCGCCGTTGGCCAACATGGAATAGGCCGTGACCATGCGCAGCACGGTGGTTTCGCCGGCACCGAGCGACATGGACAGGACCGGCAGCATGTCATCGTAGACGCCGAATCGTTTGGCATATTCGACGATCAGCGGCATGCCGATATCCTTGGCCAGGCGCACGGTCATGAGGTTGCGCGAATGCTCGATTCCGTAGCGCAACGTGTGCGGACCCGAACCTTCGTCGTCGTCGTTGGCGGGCCTCCACACGCCGAGGCCCGGCCCCTGGTCGATCTCGATCGGCGCATCGAGAACGACGGAAGACGGCGTGTAGCCGTTATCGAGTGCCGTCGCGTAGACGATGGGTTTGAAAGAAGATCCGGGCTGGCGCAGCGCCTGGGTGGCGCGATTGAACTCCGACTGGTCGAAGGAGAAGCCGCCCACCATGGCAAAGACGCGGCCCGTGTAGGGGTCCATGGCGACGATGGCGCCCGAGATATCGGGGACCTGCCGAAGCCTGAATTGCCCTGGTTTGCCGTCCATCGCCTCGACGTAGACGATATCGCCGGGCTGCATGAGCGCGCGGATCGATTTCTTGCCCGTCCAGCGCGTCCCCTCCAGGGTGAGCTGGCCCGTTTCCCGATCCGCTGCAACTTCACCCGATTTGTCGCGACCCGGCTGTAGGCCGATCCGCGCCGAAGTATCGCCGGCGTCCAGAACGACCGCCAGCCGCCATGGTTGGACGTCGCCGAAAGCCGGTACCTCGGCCAGAGGGACGCCCCAATCGCCGCCAAACTCAATGTGCCGGATGGCGCCGCGCCAGCCGTGAGCTTCGTCGAAGCGCACCAAGCCTTCGACCAAAGCCTTGCGGGCCCAGACCTGCATCTTGGGGTCGAGCGTGGTCCGGACGGAAAGGCCGCCCTCGTAGAGCTTCTTTTCGCCGTAGCGCTCGCTGAGTTCGCGGCGCACTTCTTCGGCGAAGTAACCCGCCGCAAAGGTGTCGGGCGACAAGACCCGGGGGTTGACGCCGAGGGACTCGAGCTTGGCTTTTTCGCCTTCCGGGCGAGGCAGGAAGCCGTTCTCCATCATACGGTCGATGACCCAGTTTCGACGCTCGATGGCGCGCTCCCGCTTGAGGAAGGGCTGATAATTGTTGGGGGCCTTCGGCAGGGCCGCCAGATAGGCGGCTTCGGCGACGCTCAACTCGTTCACCGATTTGTCGAAATAGTTCAGCGCCGCGGCCGCTACGCCATAGTTGCCGAGGCCGAGGTAGATCTCGTTGAGGTAGAGTTCGAGGATCTTTTCCTTCGAATAGGCGGATTCGATGCGGAATGCGAGCAGCGCCTCCCGGATCTTGCGGGTGAAGCTGCGTTCGTTGGTCAAAAGGAAGTTCTTGGCCACCTGCTGGGTGATGGTCGAAGCGCCTTGCACACGCTTGTTGCCCTGCACCAGCACGCTTACGGCACGAAGAACCCCTTCGAAATCAACGCCATTGTGGGTGTAGAAATTTTTGTCTTCGGCCGAGATGAAGGCCTGCTTCACCAGGGGTGGGATCGACGCCGACGGCAGGTACAGGCGCCGCTCGCGTGCATATTCGGCCAACAGGCTGCCGTCGCCCGCGTGGACGCGGGTCATCACCGGCGGCTCATAGTTGCGGAGCTGAGTGTAGTCCGGCAGATCCCGCTGATATTTCCAGATCGTGAACCCGACCCCGCAGGCGCCGACGACGAAGATCAGCGCGCCGGTGGCGAACAGAAAACCAAGGAACCGGGCAATATGCCGCATAAAACTGGCCTCGCGAGGGGAGCTCAAGTGCCGCTTGGGACCGCGGCAACCAAGCCATCGTCATCCGTCATGGGGAGCCCTGCCGATGCGTAGAAGCTGCGGCACTTTTATGGTGTCAATACGGCCAGTCGAAGTGGCACGACCTTCAAGCCCTCGGGCGGGACCTTCTTTCAAAGGTGTGGCTGCGTCGCCACAACTTTTCCCGGTGGCCGCCACGACTCCGGCGTTGGGGACATCGAGGGACCCTCTTCGCTTGGAGCCTGGCGCCGGGCGAAGAAGCTGTCGATCGAAGCTGCGACGGTCGCCGTCGCCTTGTCCCGCCAGTCCGGCGAAGTCAGCACCCTGCTGTCCCGGTCGCTCGACAGATAGCCCAATTCCAACAGCACGGAAGGGACGTCGGGCGCCTGGAGCACCTTGAAGCCCGCCGAGCGTTCGGGATTCTTGTTCAGCCGTGCGATCTTTTGCCAATAGCCCACCAGAGTGCGCTGGAAGAGATGCGCATAGGTGCGGGTTTCCCTGCGGGTCAGATCGAACAGAATGTCGGAAACTCCCGGAGTCTCCGGAGCGGAGTCGAGCCCCGCCGCCTCATCGGCCTGGTTTTCACTTGCGGCAACACGCGCCGCTTCGGCGTCCGAAGCGCGATCGGAAGACGTGTAAACGGTCGCGCCGGTCACGGTGGCGTCGGAAAGGGTATCGGCATGGACCGACATGAACAGGGCCGCCCCCGCGTCGCGGGCGACGCGCACACGGTCGCCGAGCGAGACGAAACTGTCGCTCGTTCGTGTCATCATGACCTGGTAACGGCCGCTCGCCGCGAGTTTCGCCGCGAGCGCGCTCGCAAAGTCGAACACGATATACTTTTCGGCCACGCCGCCGATACCGCTCGCGCCGGGATCGATGCCGCCGTGGCCGGGGTCGATGACGATCACGGGCTTCGGGTCGGCCTTCGGAGCCGCGATGTTACTGGCCGCTGGCGCAATCACCGGGGTCGGTAGAATTTGGTCATGGTGTGCCGCGGCTCGGAAGCTGGCGCGATCAGTCTTCGCGAGTTCGATGGTCAAACGCGAGGGATCGCCACCCGCGATCGATTCGACGGCCACCTTGCGCAGCGTCGCGGGGCCCGCGAGGTCGATGACGATTCGCGACTTATCGGGCGCGAAGAGCCCGAAACGGAACGACCGGATCAGACCGACGCCTTTGGATTCGAGGCGGCCGGCTTCGGGTTCGATTTGGAAATTGACTTCCGGCAAGTCGACGATCACCCGGCCAGGCTTGTCCAGCACGAAGGCGTTGACACCCACCTTCGCGCTGAGGTCGAACATGAGCCGTGTGACGCCTCCCCCTTCGACAGCCCGGGCCGCGACGGCGACCGGCACGTCCGCACTCGGCCCGAGTTTGAGTCGGTCGGCCTCGGGCGGCAGCGCGCTCTGCCAGGAAGCATGCTTTGCCGAGGCTGCCCAGCCGATATCGCTACCCCCGGCGAGCAGGACCGCACACACGAGCGTGACGCTGAGCTCAGGGCTCGTTGGTATCGGAGTCCTGTGCGGCTTGCCCGAATCGTTCATGGCACGAACCCGATCGCCTGAGCGCGGCGCGAAGCGCATCGCGTCCGCATAAGCGATAGGATAGCAGCGGTTAACCATCTGTAACCGGCTCGCACACGGGATAATTCTACTGTGACCCGCATGCGACAGTCGAAACGAACCTTGCCAAACTCGGCATGAACCCGCTATGGATTGGCTGTCTCCGTTCGGACGCAAGCTCGCCTTTCAAGCATCAGGCGCTCGCGACCGGCGTGGCCTTCGTCGGGCCTTGCTTTTTTTTGAAGCTCGGCAGCTGCTTATTGCGATTTCGACGCAGGGCCGATTCATGGCCGGCTCGCGTATCGGGCTTCGTTTTCGGCGTGAGACGACGCGGTTGCCTTGCCTGGTCCGCGAACGAAAGTCAGAGGCTATGGTCCGCCCGTACAAGGGTCGTCACATCCCCGCAATCGTTGTCGCGTTCAAGCCTCCATCGGGCGCGAGCACGGACAAGACTGCTTCGATGATCGTCCCGAGCGCGTTTGGGCTCTCCGACCGCGCCGGACACACTGGATCGAGACCTGCCGAGCCGGCGGTCCGGATCAAAGCTCGGAGCGCGCGGCTTGACGCGAGACGTTCCTGCCGACGCACCCGATTTCCCCCATTGACCGCACGCACCACCCTGCCCCGCGACCAGCTCATTCGGCGACGAGCCGAGGGCCCGCATGCAGATGTTCTGGGCGCGCCCTATCTCCAACAGAGTATGACATGTCCAGCAAAATGCTTATTGACGCTTCCCACCCGGAAGAGACTCGGGTGGTGGTCCTAAAAGGCCATCGCGTTGAGGAGTTCGATTTCGAGTCGGCCAACAAGAGACAGCTTCGCGGAAACATCTACCTGGCAAAGGTAACACGCGTAGAACCGTCGCTGCAGGCCGCCTTCGTGGATTACGGCGGCAACAGACACGGATTTCTGGCCTTTTCCGAGATCCACCCCGATTACTACCAGATTCCCCACGCCGACCGGCAGGCTCTGCTCGACGAAGAAGCTCGGGCGCATCGCGACGAGGACGACGAGAGTCGAGCCGGAGGGCATCGCCGGAGCCGACGCCACAAGCGCGACAACGCCGTCAGCGCCATGGATCGGCGCGGTGCCGGGGACGCAGCCGTTTCGGAGCCGGCATTTGCTAATGACAGCCCTGACGGAGATCGGTCACCGTCGTGGAACGAAGGCCCGATGGGGTTCGATGGGGAGACCGATGAGGCGGTCGAAGCCGAACGCGAGTTCACGTCGGATACCGCGCAGCAGGCAGGCCCGAGCGGACAGCAGCATGATCCGGCCGACGCGGAAGCTTCGGCCGAAGTCGAACGGGAATCCGAAACGCAGAACCAGGACATCGATCTTTCGGCCGACGTCGTCGATCTAGCGGTGACCGCTGGGTCGCCGGCTGCCGCCCCGGATCAGACCGATTCGGAGGGCGGAACGCCGGTGTTCCCGTCCATGGAAACCCCGACGAAGACATCGATCAACGACGACGAGCTCGATGCGTCCGACCCGACGGAAGCGGGCCTCGCCCGATCGGCAGAGGCAGCCGCCGCCATGCTCGAGGGCGGAAGCGACAGCTTGTTCGATTCACCGGCGGTCGTCGATCCTGATAACGGTGCCGAAGCGGACGAGCACGGTCACGAAGAGACCGAGGAAGAGGTCGTAGAGCAGATCGGTGGCGACGAGTTCGAAGACGCCGTCCATCGTTCGCCGCGAGCGCGGCGACATTACAAGATCCAGGAAGTGATCAAACGCCGACAGATCCTGCTGGTTCAGGTCGTGAAGGAAGAGCGCGGCAACAAAGGCGCGGCGCTTACCACTTATCTGTCGTTGGCGGGTCGTTACTCGGTTCTCATGCCCAATACGGCGCGGGGCGGCGGAATTTCACGCAAGATCACCGACCCCGATGACCGCAAGCGTCTCAAAGCCATTGCTCAGGATCTTGAGGTGCCGGAAGGAATGGGCATCATCCTGCGCACGGCGGGCGCTGCCCGCGGCAAGGTCGAGGTCAACCGCGACTTCGAGTATCTGCTGCGGATGTGGGAAAGCGTTCGCGAGCTGACCCTGAAATCCACTGCCCCCTCGCTGGTTTACGAGGAAGGCTCGCTTATCAAGCGATCGATTCGCGACCTTTACACTCGCGACGTGGAGGACGTCATCGTCGCCGGCGAGGAGGGCTATCGGGAAGCCAAAGATTTCATGCGCATGCTCATGCCGAGCGCCGCCAAGAACGTTCAACTCTATGCCGATTCGCAGCCTATCTTCGCCAAGACCGGGGCGGAAGCTCAGCTTGACGCGATGTTCTCCAATCACGTGACGTTGAAGTCGGGCGGATACCTCGTCATCAATCAGACCGAGGCGCTCGTGGCGATCGATGTCAATTCCGGCCGCTCTACCCGCGAGCACAACATCGAGGATACAGCCTTACGCACGAACCTCGAAGCCGCTGACGAAATCGCGCGGCAACTCAGGTTGCGCGACCTCGCCGGGCTGATCGTCGTCGACTTCATCGATATGGAAGAAGGCCGCAACAATCGCGCTGTCGAGCGCAGGATCAAGGAAGCGCTGAAAAACGACAGGGCGCGCATCCAGATCGGCCGCATCTCGCATTTCGGCCTGCTCGAGATGTCCCGGCAAAGGATAAGGACCGGCGTCCTCGAAGGCTCCACCGTGATCTGCCCGCATTGCGCCGGCGCCGGAACGGTGCGCTCGACGGCCTCGATAGCGCTCCACGTGCTGCGCTTGCTCGAAGATTTGCTGATCAAGGATGCTTCGCACAACCTGGTCGTGCGTAGCCGGACAGAGGTCGCCCTGTACATCCTCAACCAGAAACGGTCGACGCTGAACGATCTCGAAGCGCGCTTCGGCGTGTCGCTTTCAATCGCGGCTGATCCAACCCTGACCGGGATGGTCTACCACGCCGTCGAACGGGGCGAACTCGCGACGCCGGTGCAGCCCGCGCTGCCGCGGGGCGACCTGGTTCGGGTGGATAGTGTGGCGCCGCTCTACGACGAAGGCGCCGGCGATCCGGTTGCGGATGAGGACGCAGACGAGGCTGAGAGCGGCGAAGAGACCGATACCGATGGGGAAGCCGCCTCGGGAGAACGCGAATTCGCTCCCGGCGATGCCAACGGCGAAGGCCGCCGGCGAAAGCGGCGACGCCGGCGGCGTGGACGGGATCGGGAACCTCAAGGGGAAGGTTCGGCCGGCGCCCCCCCGTCTTCGGATGAGGGCCCGGCCACCATGGCGCGGATCGGAGGTGACTATCCTGGGGCGAGCGAGCGTTCCGGCGAAGCCGAGATCGATCGCAAAACTCTCGTCGAGGCAGACGCTCCCGCCGCTGACGGCAGCGTAGAGCCCGGGCTTAAGTCCGACGACACCGGGGTCACCGAACCGATCCGAAAGCGCCGGTCGCGTCGTGGCTCGAGTCGCGCCGATGACGATGCGCCTGCTGTAGAAGCGTCAGCTCCGGAAGGCGACGACGGCAATGCCGGTTCCGGTTCTGCCTCCGGCGAAGACGGCGGCAAGTCGGACGATACCGGTCCGGTTCCAAAGCGACGTCGCAGCGCGCGGGCTCGCTCCACGGTGTCGGCTCCGCCCGAGGTGGAGTCCGCAGCGGAGGATGCTCGTCCTGCAGCGGACCGCGACGTCGGCGCCGACTCGACCGGGCGGCGCCCGCCGGAGCAGAAGGCCGCCCGCACCGCCGGCGGCGAGGACGGTCCCCTCGCGCAGCCGCAAGGTGGTTCGGCCAGGAATGTAGACGGTTCCGCTCCGGCCGGAGCTATGCCGAGTTCCCTGACGCGGTCCCCGGCAGAGCCTGATTCGGAGCGCCCAAAACGGTCCGGCTGGTGGCAACGCGCGAAGGCCACTTTCGGCAGTTGATCCTTGCCTATCCCACAGCAAGATGGGGCGATGGGTTCATTTGAAGCCGTCCCTTGCCAAGGCGTTCAACTTTGCTGTTGAGGAACGGGAACTGACCGGGGCGGCGCCTGGCCCGTTACGGGCGAGGTTCCAGCCATTTGCGAGCGAAACCCCGTTCGAGGTTACTGCAATTCACCGACAGCCCGGTTCCGCCTCCCGAAGGCGGGCAGCACATCAAACTGAGGTGGATCTCACCTCGATTTCCGGGCACAGTTGGATGGCAAGCGGCACCAGCCTTGGAAACGCCGCAAGGCCGCCCCATTGAGCCGAGTGAAACAGCGCACGGTCGGTAGAATCACGGCCGGGGAGTAACACATGCTTAGATCAGGTTCTGTCAGGCCATTGTGGGCCCTTGTCCTGGCTGCCGCTGCCTTCGCCCTGCTGCTGGTCCATCCCGCCTCCCCGGTCCGTGCCGCCGAATTCAGCGACGCGCAGAAGGCCGAAATGGAGACCGTCATCAGGAACTACCTGTTGAAGAATCCGGAGGTTCTGCAGGAGGCTATGACCGAACTGGATCGGCGGCAAAAAGCGGAGGAGACTGCGCATCGGCAACAGGTGGTCGATCAAAAGTCGGCGGATCTTTTTCGTTCCTCGAACGGCGCCGAGATCGGCAATCCTCAGGGAAGAGTCACGCTCGTCGAGTTTTTCGATTACAATTGCGCCTACTGCAAACGTGCCCTTGATGACGTCAGCAAGCTGCTGAAGTCGGAACCCGAACTCCGCTTGGTGTTGAAAGATTTCCCGGTTCTGGGGCCGGGCTCGATCGAAGCGGCCGAGGTCGCGGGCGCTGCCCGCAACCAGCTCAAGGGGGAGGCGTTCTGGCAGTTCCACTACAAGCTGCTGGCGACGCACGGGCCGATCGGCAAGGCGCAAGCTCTCGCGGTTGCAAAGGACAGCGGCGTCGATATGGACCAGTTGGCCAAGGACTTGAGCGGCCAGCAGGTCAGGAACGGGATTCAGCAGACGATGCAACTTGCGGACGCGCTGGGCCTGACCGGCACTCCGTCCTTCGTGATCGGCCGGGACGTGGTCGTCGGAGCCGTGGGCTACGACGTGCTGAAGGACCGGATAGACAACGTTTTGAAATGCGGTAAGGCGATGTGCTCCTGAGGCGCTGCTTGCCCATCTGTCTTCAGCCTCGACCTCTTCCGCGCGGCGTTGCGCTGATGGCGTTCGGCGGCACGAAGTGCATGAGCATCAAGGTTCCTGCGACGCCCCGGCGCTGGTTTTTCCTACTCCTTCGCGGTCATCAGAAACTGCCATGCGCATGACGAAAAGCGGCCTGCGGCCGCGTGCCAGGCCCCACAAGTCCGGCTTCGCGCCATCCAGTAAGCCGGCCATAGATGCCGATCTTCTCAAACAGCTCGCACAGTTGATCAGCGAAAGCGATCTGGCCGAAATGGAGATCGAAAAGGGCGACCTCCGCATCAAGATGGTCAGACAGAACAACACGCCCGCCGCTTTGCCGTTACCGGCTACGCCTGTCGGTATGGTGCCGACCGCCACGGTTGGGCAGTCCTTCGTTGCCGTCGCACCGGCGGGGGCCCTCTCGGTCGAAGATAATCCCGGTACGGTGAAGTCGCCCATGGTCGGAACCGTCTATCGGCGGCCGAGTCCGGAGGCCAAGTCATTCGTGGAGATCGGCGCGGCGGTGAAAACCGGAGACAAGATCCTGCTCGTCGAAGCCATGAAGACCTTCAACGACATCGTCGCGCCGCGGTCAGGAACTGTGACCACGATCCTGGTCGAGGATGGGCAACCGGTTGAATACGGCGAGCCGCTGCTCGTTATCGAGTAAGTTCGCAGCTAAGTGCTCGACTCGTCCTGAGCGAAAGATGCCATGTTCGACAAGATCCTGATCGCAAACCGCGGAGAGATCGCGCTGCGTGTCCTTCGCGCCTGCAAGGAGCTTGGGATCGCAACCGTGGCGGTGCATTCGACCGCCGATGCGGAAGCCATGCACGTCAAGCTCGCCGATGAAAGCGTCTGCATCGGGCCGCCCCCGGCCCGAGCAAGCTATTTGAATATTCCGGCTCTGCTGTCAGCCTGCGAAATCACCGGCGCCGACGCGATCCACCCGGGCTACGGTTTCCTCTCCGAAAATGCTCGCTTCGCAGAGATCCT
>JBBPYT010000155.1:0-8328 GCA_038199665.1 Hyphomicrobiales bacterium | reverse complement strand
CGGGCCATGACCGCGTCGACGTAAAGCTCGTTGCGGGCGAACGGTCCTTCGACCGCCGTCGGGCCTTGCGCGCCGAGCACCTCCAGGCAGGCCGCGGTCATGAGCCCGGCATAGAGGCTCGCCACGGCGACACGCTCCCCCGCATCGAGGTTTTCGGGGGCATGGCTCCAACGGCCGCGCGATCTGGGGAACGGGCCGTTTCCGGGCACCAGCGTCGGCAGCACCATGATCCCGCGCTCGACGACGCGCCCGACGGTTGCCGCGTCAGGCACCGCGCGCTGCGGCCCGGCGATGAGATCGAATTCCCGGCCGCCCATGAATCGCGCCGAAGGCACGGGCCGCCGGAGCACATCGACGTTGGCCAAGGTGTCACGATGCGGGTCCAAGCCGTCCAGCGAACCACCCAGGGCGAAGATGATCACCCAGGTCCCGGTGGACACCACCGACAACGGCGTACTCCGTTCCATCATGTGGGGCAGCAGGGCGGCGTTGGAATCGTGAATGCCGCACATTACCGGGACCGGATGGTCGATCCCGACCCGCGCGGCGATGTCCCGCCGCAGGAAGCCGAGCCTGTCGAAGGCCGAGCGGATCGGCGCGAACCTGTCTTCGAGGCCCGCCCGGCCGACAAGCGATGACAATTGTCGCAGGTGGGGGTTCCACAAATCGGTGTGAGCACCCAGCGATGTCGGTTCGCACGCCCGCACGCCGGTGAGCCACCAGCTCCAATATTGCGGATAGGTGAGGATGGCCTCGACGCGGGCGAAGGCGTCGGGAAAGGCCTGCGCCTGCCAGAACAACTGCGCCCCGAGATTGAGGCCGCCGGGCAATCGCGGCGAGTAGGTTTCGGTGAAATCCGGGCGGATCCGGTCGTAGGCCTCAGCGGTTGCTTTGGGGCCTTCGTGTTCGTAATCGAGAATAGGCAAGGCCAATCCGCTTCGGCCCTGCCCATTGCGGCCCAGAAGGGCTCCCGCGGCTCCATGCGTCGTGACCGAGATCGCGTCGAGAGGCGCGGGGCCGCAGCGCACGAAATCCGCAAGGGCTTGGGTGAAGAAGGCCTGGATGGGGGCCGCATCGAAGTGTGGATAGGGACCGTCCTGTCGCACCGCGTTGGGCGTCGTTCGAAGGTCGAGGTCGGTGCCTGTGACGAGGTCGTGCAGCACCGCCTTGACGTTGGTCTTGCCGACGTCGAGCACCGCGACATAGCGCGGACTTCCCGTCCGGTCCCCAGTCATGGCAGGTGGAACAAGGTCGTCAGCGGCGCGACGACAGGCTCGCCGTTCGGGCGCGTTTCCATGATGTCGGCCATATGGGCCCACCACCGCCTCATCACGGGGTGGGAGGGCAGGTCCGCCATTTTGTGGTCCTTGCGCCGCCACAGCACCGCGAACAGGATGTTGGTTTCCGGGTCGAGGTGGATGGAATAATCCGATATGCCGGCCTCGCGCAGGAGCGTCACGAGTTCGGGAAAGATCTCGTCATGCCGCTTCTTGTACTCGGCCTCGCGGCCTGGATTGAGCCGCATCTTGAACGCCACCTTCTCGAGCGGCGCGCTCCCTCTGTCGCCGGCGCCCATCAGCCCGTTCTCCGGGCGCATCGAAAGCCTGGGATCTCCGTGCGTCGAAACCGTTCCCCCGCCATCGCTGTTCCGATCGGCCTACCGTCGCAACCGCAATCGTGACCGCCTTTGCGTCCACGTCAATCGGCATTATGGCTGGGGTGCGGCGGCGAACCATTCGGGCAGGCACTATGGACAACGCAAGCGCAACGAGACTTCTGCACAATCGCTGGGACGACGAGGCGGCAGCCGTCATGGACGAGCCCGGGCGCCTGCTCTACCGCTCGAACCTGCTCGGCGCCGACAAGCGCATCACCAATTTCGGCGGCGGCAACACCTCGGCCAAAGTGGACGCGAAGGACCCGCTGACCGGCGAGTCCGTGAAGGTCCTCTGGGTCAAGGGATCTGGCGGCGACGTGGGCACCATGGCGCTCGACGGCTTCGCGACCCTTTACATGGACAAGCTCGACCGGCTCCGCAGCCTCTATCGCGGGGTGCAGCACGAAGACGAGATGGTCGGGCTCCTGCCCTACTGCACCTTCAGCCTCAATGCGCGCGCCGCCTCGATCGACACCCCGCTCCACGCCTATCTGCCCTACCGGCACATCGACCATATGCATCCCGATGCGGTGATCGCCATCGCGGCCACCCGAATCAGCCGCGCGCTGACGCAAACGATCTTCGGCGACGAGATCGGCTGGTTGCCCTGGCGCCGTCCGGGCTTCGAGCTCGGGCTCGAACTGTCGCGGTTCGCGGCCGAGCACCCGCAGCCAAGGGGCGTCGTGCTCGAAAGCCACGGCCTGTTCACCTGGGGGGACAGCGCGAAGGAGTGCTACGAGACGACGCTGCGGATCATCAACAAGGCCATCAACTGGTTCGATGAGCAAGCGCGCGGGAAGCCGGTCTTCGGCGGCGAAACGATCCCTCGCCTGCCACCGGCGGAGCGCCGCGCCATCGCGGCCAGACTCATGCCGGAGATCCGGGCCCGCATCAGCGGCTTGGAGCGCAAGATCGGCCATTTCGACGACAGCGTGACCGTGCTCGATTTCGTCGGTTCCAAGCAGTTGCACCGCCTCGCGGCGCTCGGTACGAGCTGCCCGGACCATTTTCTGCGCACCAAAATCCGGCCGCTGGTGCTCGATTTCGACCCTGGCTCAACCACGGCCGAGGACATTGTCGCGAGGCTGGACGAGGCGATCGAACGTTATCGCAACGACTACGCGGGCTATTACGCCCGCTGCAAGCAGGCCGACAGCCCGGCGATGCGCGACCCCAACGCGGTCGTCTACCTCGTCCCCGGCGTCGGCATGATCAGCTTCTCGCGCGACAAGGCTACGGCCCGCATCGCGTCCGAATTCTACGTCAATGCCATCAACGTGATGCGCGGTGCCTCGGCGGTCGACACCTACGTCGGGCTGCCCGAGCAGGAAGCCTTCGATATCGAATACTGGTTGCTCGAAGAGGCCAAGCTGCAGCGTCTGCCGAAGCCGAAAAGCCTTGCGGGGCGGGTCGGCTTCATCACGGGCGGAGCCGGCGGCATCGGCCGCGCCATCGCCGGAAAGCTGCTGGCGGAGGGCGCCTGCGCGGTGCTGGCCGATATCGACGGGACCGCACTGGAGAAGGCCGGCGACGATTTCGCCAAAGCTTTCGGCAAGGACCATGTCCGCACGATCGTGACGGACGTGACCGACGAGGACGCCGTCGCGGCGGGATTCGCCCAGGCTTGCGTCGAGTATGGCGGGCTCGACATCGTCGTGTCGAACGCCGGCATCGCATCCTCGGAGCCCATCGAGACCACCAGCGCCGCCATGTGGGACCGCAACATGGACATTCTGGGCAAGGGCTATTTCCTGGTGTCGCGCGAAGCCTTCCGGCTGTTGCGTCGCCAGAAGCTCGGCGGCGCAGTGGTGTTCATCGCCTCGAAGAACGGGCTCGCGGCCTCGCCCAACGCCGCCGCCTATTGCACCGCCAAGGCGGCCGAAATCCATCTGGCGCGCTGCCTGGCGCTCGAGGGCGCCGAAGCCGGGATCAGGGTCAACGTGGTCAATCCGGACGCCGTGCTGCGCGGCTCGAAGATCTGGACCGGCAACTGGCGGGAAGAGCGCGCCGCAGCCTACAAGATGCAGCCCGACGAACTCGAGGAACACTACCGCAAGAGGTCGATGCTGAAGCTGTCGGTGTTCCCTGAGGATATCGCCGAGGCCGCCTATTTCCTCGTTTCCGACCTGTCGGCGAAATCCACCGGCAACATCCTCAACGTCGATGCCGGCAACGCCCAGTCGTTCACGCGGTAGGGCGCTCGAAGGACAATCCGCTGCTGGCGAGCCTCGAAGGGCCGATCAAGCCGCCTCGACCTTCGGGCCATATCCATAGTCGCCCATCTTGGCCCGGACCCGCTCGATTTCCTCGACTGGCAGCAGCCGCGGCCCGCCGATCTGCAGGCAGCCGTGATATTGGCGGGCCAGGGTCTCGACTTCGACCGCGAGCCACATGGCCTTTCCGAGCGACGAACCGGTGGCGATCAACCCGTGGTGTTCGAGCAGGCAGGCCGTGCGGTCCCGCAACGCTTCGACTGCATGCCGGGACAAATCCTCCGACCCGAAGGTCGCATAGGGGGCGCAGGGAATCGTAGGCCCGCCCGCCGCCGCCACCATGTAGTGCAGCGGCGGTATCTCGCGTCCCATGATGGCGATGATGGTGCAATAGATCGGGTGGGCGTGAACGATGGCATTGACCTCTGGCTTGGCCGACATGATGTCCCGATGGAAGCGCCATTCGCTCGAGGGCTTGTGCGGCCCGTCCGCCCGGCCGTCCTTATGCAGGAACACGATGTCGCCGGGCGTCATCTGGTCGTAGGGAAGGCTTGTCGGCGTGATGAGCAGGCCGTCGCGCCAGCGCACGCTGATATTGCCGGACGTGCCCTGGTTGAGACCGGACCGATTCATCTCGAGGCAGGCTGCCACGATGCTTCCCCGAACGTCCAAGTCGGACATGATCATCCCCTTGCTGCGGCCTTCCGCCGGACTCGACCCGGCCTCAGGCGGCGGCCCCCTCGCCGCGTGACGTTGATTTATAGAGCACGGCGGCGACCTGAAAAACCCGCTGGGGCACCTGCCTCCAGCGGCTGTGGCCCGACTCGACACACGGCGCGGAAACGCTCGATAGAGGTCGCGATGACCTCTTGGCCGGGCCGATCCCACCAGCTTCGGGAGAAGATCTCGACCTCTTGCGGCCCGCGAAAGCCGGCTTCCTCGATGGCGCGCCGAAACGCCTTGAGGTCGATCACGCCGTCCCCCATCATGCCGCGGTCGAGCAGAAGGTCGCGGGTCGGCACCAGCCAATCGCAGATGTGATGCGCCAGGATGCGGCCGCTGCGACCGGCCCGAGCGATCTGGTCGCGCAGCTTCGGGTCCCACCAGGTGTGGTAGACGTCGATCGCGACTCCGGCCCCCTCCCCGAGTTCATTGCAAAGATCGAGCGCCTGCTCGAGCATGGAGACGCAGCTCCGATCCGCCGCATACATAGGGTGGAGCGGCTCGATGGCGAGCGGCACGCCGCAGCTTCGCGCATGCGGCAGGACGGCCGCGAGGCCGTCGGCGACCATGCGGCGAGCCAGATCGATGTCTTTCGAGGCGCCCGGCAAGCCGCCGACCACCAGCACCAAACATTCGGCTCCGAGCGCCGCCGCCTCGTCGTCCGCCCGCTTGTTGTCGTCGATGGCCGCGTCGAGACTCGCGCGGTCGGGGCCGGGAAACATGCCCCCGCGGCACAGCCCCGTGACCCTGAGGCCGTTGCTCTTGACGATGCGGGCGGCTTCGGCGAGGCCCGCCTTGGCGACCTGATCGCGCCACGGCGCGACCGCGGTAATGCCCTGGGCCAAGCAGGCATCGATCGCCTGCGGCAGGTCGAACTGCTGCCGAACCGTTGCCAGGTTGATCGAGAGGCCGTCGAGGTCCACGCTCGTTCCTTTCAGGAAACCCCGCCCAGAACCATGACGTGCCGCATGCGCCGGGCCGCGAGGTCAGGGTCGCGGAGTACGCGAGCCGCGTCGGCCAGCCGGAACAGCTCCGCCAGGTGCACCAGCGAGCGGGCGCTCTGCTGGCCGCCGATCATGTGGAAATGGTCCTGCAGGCCGTTGAGATAAGCCAGGAACACGACCCCGGTCTTGTAGAAACGCGTCGGCGCGCCGAACATGTGCCGCGACAAGGGCACGGTCGGCCCGAGCACGTCATGAAACCCAGGCTCGTCGCCTTCCGCCAGTTTCGTCAGCGCCACCGAGGCGGCCGGGGCGATGGCGTCGAAGATACCAAGCAAGGCGTCCGAGTGGTGCTGCCCGTCGCCGGCGATCAGCTCGGCGTAGTTGAAATCATCGCCCGTATACATGCGCACGCCGGCTGGCAGGCGCCGCCGCATCGCGATCTCCTTCTCGCTCGAGAGCAGCGAGATCTTCACGCCGTCCACCTTGTCGGCGTGGTCGGCGATGATCGACAGGGCGGTTTCCATGGCGGCCGCATGGTCAGCGGCTCCCCAATAGGCTTCGAGCGCGGGATCGAACATTTCGCCGAGCCAGTGGAGGATCACCGGCTGCTTCGCCTGCCGCAAGATCCGACCGTAGACGCGGACGTAATCATCGGGACCCCGCGCGACGCGCGCCAGGGCGCGGCTGGCCATGAGAATGATGCGGCCGCCGAGCGCCTCGATGGCTTCGATCTGGGTTTCGTAGGCCCGGACGACCTCGTCGATGCTCGTCACGTCCTCGGGCGGCAGATGGTCGGTGCCGGCCCCGCAGCCGACCAGCGCGCCCGGCCGCGTCGCCGCCTCGGCGAGCGTGCGCCGCATCAGTTCGAGCGCGCCGGGCCAGTCGAGCCCCATGCCGCGCTGCGCGGTGTCCATGGCTTCCGCAACGCCGAAGCCGAGGTCCCAGAGGTAGTGGCGAAAGGCGAGAGTCTTGTCCCAATCGACCGCCACGTCGAGCCATGGGTCGTTGTCGGCCAGCGGGTCGACCACGACATGCGCGGCCGCGTAGGCGACGCGATTCAAGCGCGACCGTGGCCCCGTGCCCGTTGCTCCCGCCAGGGCGGCGTTGCGCACCCTATAGGGTTCGACCCGGCCGCCGGCCACCGGAAGGTCGATCGTCGCCACGGCACTGCTCCTCGAAGTATGTAACCAGTTAGTTACTTGACCACGGCGCGGAGTCGCATGTCAAGCGGACGGGATGGGTGGGATATCGAGAACGGCAGTTCGGGCCCGGGCCGTTTGCTGGTATTCGGGGCCTCTTAGTCCTGGCATCGGCACGAGCGATAGCAATTCATGGAACTCGGCATATACACCTTCGCCGATGTGGCGCCCGATCCCCGGACGGGAAGCACCGTTACGCCACGTCAGCGGCTGCGGCACCTGATCGAAGAGATCGAACTCGCCGATCGGGTCTGTCTCGATGTTTTCGGCGTCGGCGAGCATCATCGCCCGGATTATGCGGTGTCGGCTCCGACAATCGTGCTCGCTGCTGCGGCCGAGCGGACGAAGCGCATCAAACTGACGAGCGCGGTCACGGTGCTAAGCTCGGAGGACCCTGTGCGGGTTCACCAGCAATTCGCCACCCTCGACCTCCTGTCCGGAGGGAGGGCCGAGATGATGGTCGGGCGTGGATCGTTCATCGAGTCCTTTCCCCTGTTCGGGCAGAGCCTCGAGCACTATGACAGCCTGTTTTCCGAGAACCTCGACCTCCTCCTGCGCATACGCGCCTCGGAGCGGGTGTCTTGGCGCGGCAATCATCGCCCTGCCATCGATGGTCGCGGCATCTATCCCCGCCCCGAACGGGAGATCCCGCTCTGGATCGCGGTGGGTGGAACGCCCAGGTCGGTCGTGCGCGCAGGCGGCCTCGGCCTTCCGATGGCCCTCGCCATCATCGGCGGCCAGCCGGAGCGCTATGCGCCCCTCGTCGACCTCTATCGCGACGCGGCTAGCCGCTCCGGCGTCGAACGCGCAAAGCTCTTGGTGGGGATCAACTCGCACGGGTTCGTGGCCGACACGGCGGACAAAGCCGCCGAGGGCTTCTATCCCTCGTATGCCGAGGTGATGACACGGCTTGGTCGGGAACGGGGTTGGCCGGCCATGACCCGGGACCATTTCGATGCAGGGGCCGGCCTGCGCGGTCACCTGGTCGTCGGCAACCCGGATCAGGTCATCGAGAAGATCCTGTTCCAACATCGTGTCTTCGGGCACGATCGCTTCCTGATGCAGACGAGTCTCGGCGCCGTTCCGCATGATGCGGTCATGCGTTCGATCGAGCTTTTCGGCACGGTGGTGGCTCCCGCGGTCCGCGCTGCCCTGCCCCGCCTGGAGCGGATGGAAACCGCAAAGGAATGAATGAGCGGTTCCGCCTTCGGGTCGAGCGGCAGCTTGAATGCTCTTCTGAACGCGACCTATCAGACGGGGGCGACCGCCGGCGCGTCGGCGAGCGCCTGGCTCCACGGATTCCGCTCGGACTTCGTGGCGAATACGACGGCTGCCGGCGTTCTCTTCGTCATATCGGGATTCAACCTGTGGCTCTAGTCGGCCGGCGGAAGCCGTTTGCAGCAGCAGGTGAGAGCACTGCCATCGAGAGGCCTTCTGTCACAAGCTCGCAGAACGGTTGGTTTTGCCCAATCCGGACTGGCAGATCGTGACCGGTTTTCAGCCGTTCGCCGCTGACAGCATTTATAACTGCTTCCGGTCGAGAGCGGGACCCATCCCAGTGGTCCGGGCACCATCGGATCAAAGGCGTCCGG
>JBBPYT010000154.1:0-24642 GCA_038199665.1 Hyphomicrobiales bacterium | reverse complement strand
CCGCATTGATTCAGCTCCCAGCCGATTCGCATAGCCCCAACGAGTCCCGGTCAATGCGAGTTGGTATCAGAGGTGTTATCGCCGGGGCTTTAGCTCTTGGTGGAGTAGCCCTCACAACTGCAGAGGCGAACTCAATGCCTGTGCAGAGACTGGCACCTGCGGTCGGGGCATCGGTCAGGCTTAGGCGGGGAAGCCGTTGAACTTGCGCAGGATGTCGTCCAGCCTTTCCGGCATGAAACGGCGAAGGGAGCGGACCTGGCGGGACTGCTTGCCTGCGGAATAGCGCAGCTTCGGCTTCTTCGCCGTGGCAGCCTTGACCACCATGTCGGCGACGACCTGCGGCGCGTCGCCTTCTTCGACCCACTTGCGCATCAGGTTTTCGCTGCGTGCCCGCTCGGAGGCATAGGCTGGCAGCGGCTGGTCGGCGCGCGTCAAGTTTTCTTCGAACGAGGTGCGCGTCACGCCGGGCTCGACGAGCACGACACGGATGCCGAAGGCGCGCACTTCGTGATCGAGCGATTCCGAGTAGCCTTCGATTGCATGCTTGGTCGAGGCGTAGAAGGCGTTGAACGGGGACGGGATTAGGCCGAGGATCGAACTCATGTTGACGATCCGGCCGCTCTTCTGCTTGCGCATGACCGGCAGCACGGCGTTGACGATGCGGGCGACGCCGAAGACGTTGACGTCGAACAGGCGCCGGGCCTGGGCGATGGAAGACTCCTCCGCGCCGCCAAGCAGGCCGATCCCGGCATTGTTGACCACCAGATCGATCCGGCCGGTCTGCTGCACGATCCCGGAGATCAGGACCTGCACCGAGGCTTCATCCGTCACGTCGCAGATAAGCATGGTGACGCCCTGCGGATTTGCCACCGGCTTGCGGCTGGTGCCGAACACGCGGTAGCCGGCTTTCACCAGGGCTTGAGCCGTCACAAGGCCGATGCCGGAGGAAGCGCCGGTGACCAGGGCAATGTTTTTGTTACTGTCGATCATGTTGTCAGCTTTCATTCGATGCGGATCATCGTCTGAAGCTGTGTTACTATCTTTTTGATACCATTTCACTATCGAAAAGATACTAAATGCAAAATAGTTCACTCCCCCAGTGCCCCGTCGCCCGGGGGCTTAATTCTGTAGGCGATGCGTGGAGCATTCTTGTCTTGCGGGATGCCCATGCCGGCCTCACCCGGTTCGACCAGTTCAGGAAGAGCCTGGGTATCGTGCCGACCATGCTTACGAAGCGCCTTAAGGCACTGACGGAAGATGGCTTGCTGGAAAAACGCTTGTATTCCGAGCGCCCTCGCCGCGAGGAGTATGTCCTCACGGATGCGGGTCGAGATTTCCTGCCAGTGCTGATGATGATCGGCGCGTGGGCGCACCGTCACTGCGATGGCGAACTCGCACGCTATGTCGATGTTGAGTCAGGCGTAGAGATTGAGCCGATCGGAATAGATGCCGTTACCGGTGCAAAGCTCGGAACTCGGGCAATACGGCTGACGACATGATGCCGCCAACCGGCGGGGGCGTGTCGCAAATTTTGGCCTTTACGGTTCGTTAGCCAAACCGGCTGACTTTGCCGCCTCAGGTTCGGAGGCAGGCCATGATCCTGAGCGCTATCGCGGCGAAGCTGAAGCGCCGGTCCAAGGACGACTTCAAGGGCCGACATTTCGAGGCGGCGCTGATCGTGCAGGCGGTCTCGTGGTATCTTCGCTACCCACTGAGCTATCGCGACATCGAGGAGATGCCGCTGGAACGCGGGCTCGAGGTGGATCACAGCACCCTGAACCGCTGATTCTTCCCTATGCTCCGCTTATCGAGCGCCGGCTGCGCCAATTTCGCAAACCGCATTGCGGGTCGGTCCGCATCGACGAGACCTACATCAAGGTCCGGGGCGAATTCGCTATCTGTACCGGGCCGTCGACAAGCATGGCGAGGCCGTTGATTTCCTGCTGACCGCCAAGCGCGATCTTGAGGCGGCCAAGCGGTTCTTCCGCAAAATGCTGGAGGACGCGCGCGCGCCACCGATCTTCCGCCTGAGCGCCCCACTCAAGTCGTCCGTGGCCCCAGCGCCGCGCCGCTTGAGGCCGGGCCAGCGGGCCCCATCGTCGCCGGGCCTCCTGCCGTATGCGAGCGAATTGTTCGGCGTGTATCAACCGCTGCTCGGCTGGCGGTCAGCCCTTGCTCAATCACGGCTTTCCGACGCCACCGCGCAGAGGTCGCGACGGCTAAACGCCCCCGCTTCATGAGCGACAATCAGATACAACTGCCGAATTTAGATTTAGATCATTTTAGTTTGGGAGGTCGATGAATCGCTCGCGGATCGCGGCGCTTCGCGCGCGCCGCCGTTTTCTCCCGCTTCACAGCGCGAATGCAGGGGTAAGCCATGGGCTGCAGGAAGAACCTCTCAGCGCTCACGCCAGGCGAACGCACGGCCTTCATCAACGCCGTCTTGGCGTTAAAGACAGGGGTGCCAAGCCAGTTGCATCCGGGTGATCCGACGCGCTTCCGATACGACGACTACGTCGAGACGCACATGAACTCGATGATGCTGATGAACGGCACGCAGCGCGACCCGGGTTGGGCGCATCAGCACCCGGCGTTCTTCCCCTGGCATCGCGAAATGC
Organism: Hyphomicrobiales bacterium; assembly: GCA_038199665.1. Classification (GTDB taxonomy): domain Bacteria; phylum Pseudomonadota; class Alphaproteobacteria; order Rhizobiales; family Beijerinckiaceae; genus Lichenihabitans. The sequence continues at coordinate 22,024 of JBBPYT010000154.1, read as the reverse complement.
TGCGACGTTACGAGAAGGACCTGCAGGCGATCGACCCGTCGATAACGCTGCCGTACTGGGATTGGACGCAGGACCAGTCGAACACGGCGCTGCCGTGGACCGATGACTTCATGGGCGCGATGGATCCCGCCACCGACAAGGTGAACAGCGGGCCTTTCAAGGACGGAGCGTGGGGCAAGGTCGTGTTCGACCCAAACTGCCCGGACGACAACACTCCCTATCTGCGACGCGCTCTGGGCAGGGCGGCGTTCCAGAACGATCCGTGCGGCGCTCCCAACATCGCCTCCCTGCCGTCGGCGAGCGAGGTGACCAGCGCGCTCGGCGAGACGCCTTACGACGGTTCGCCCTGGAATCGCGCCGATTCGCCCAGCTTCCGCGACCGCGCCGAGGGCTGGCACGGCCTCGGCTCGATTCATAACCGCGTGCACCTTTGGGTGGCCGGCTCGATGCTGCCGAGCACGTCGCCCAATGACCCGATCTTCTTTCTCCATCATTGCAACATCGACCGGCTGCTGAATCTGTGGCAGCGTCAGCATCCGTCGGAGGCCTACCACCCCGATCCCGCGCTCGGCGAGAACGGCCCGCTGGGGCACAATCTCACCGACACGATGCTGTTCAACGACATGGGCCAGCCCGCGCCGTGGACGCCGGTCGACGCGACTCCGGCGACCATGTGGAATGCGCACCAGCCACCCTGCGACTACTGGTACGACACCGACCCGCCGGAAGTGACGCTCCGGACGCCAAGCATCTCGTTCGGCGGCGTGCCCGAGGGCATCGGCGGCGTCGGTGTCACGACGTACCGCGCGGTTGTGTTCGACGTGTTGAGCTGCGCCGGCGCGACGTTCCAAATCACGGCCGACCCGACCGCGCCCTTCACAGCGCCGCTCGGGAAGACTTTCCCGGTCGGCGAGGCGCATGGCGCCCCTGCGGCGCAGGCGCGCGTTTGGATCGGCTACACGTCGACGTCGGCGGGGGCGGGCGCGGTCGGAAGCGTCACCGTCCATTGCGTCGAAACGAACCAGGACTTCGTGGTGTCCATCTCGGCCAGCACGGTACCGAGGCCGAAGTCCGCCGTCGCGTTGGTGCTCGACCACTCGGGCAGCATGATCGAAGACGCCGGCGACGGCCATCCCAAGGTCGAGAAACTCAAGCAAGCGGTGTCGGCCTTCATGGCCGTGATGCTGCCCGGCGACGGCCTGTCGATGGTGCGCTTTGACGACACGGTGCAGCGGCTCTTCAACGTGACCGACGTCGGCCCGATTGCGCCGGTCACGCCCGGCTCGGGTCGCGACTTGGCGCAACAGGTAATCGCCTCGACCGAGCTTGACCCGGCGGGCAGCACGTCGATCGGCGGCGGAGTCCAGGAGGGTCGCAACGCCCTCAACGCCGCGTCCGCCTCGCCGCCTTACGCGGTCAAGGCGATGCTAGTCGTAACCGACGGCATGGAGAACACGCCACCGAAGATAGCGGACGTCGCCTTCAGCCTCGACGCGAATACCTTCGCTATCGGTATTGGCCAGCCCGGCAATATCAACGTCGCGGCGCTCGACGCGCTCACGCAAGGGCATGGGGGCTATCTCGTCGTCACCGGCGCGATCACAATGGACCAGTCGTTTCGCCTCACCAAGTATTTCCTCCAGGCGCTGGCTGGAATCACGAATGCGCAGGTGGTCGTTGATCCGCAGTCAGAGCTGCTCTGGGGCGCGGTCCACCGCATTCCATTCCTCCTCACCGAGGCCGACCAGGCGGTCGACGTCATTTTGCTCTGCCCAGCGGCGTCGCTCGTGGACTTCGTTCTGGAGACGCCTGACGGGCACTTGATCACGCCCGCTTCGGCGACTGTGGAGCCGGCTCTGAAGTTCTTGCGCCGATCAGATCTCGCCTTCTATCGGTGCGGCCTTCCGGCGCTCCACGCCGATCCAGCCGGCAGCCGTGCCGGCCAATGGAAGGCGCTGCTACGGCTCGGGAAGGGCCGGGAGCAGGATCGCATCGCCGCGTCGGCGGTGGTCAACGGCGGCGTACCGTACAGCTTGCTCGTTCACGCGTACTCGTCGCTGCGCATGCGTGCGTCGCTCGTACAGAAGAGCCACGAACCCGGCGCGCGGGTCGAACTCACCGCTACTCTTACCGAGTACGACGTGCCCGTCGAGGGGCGTGCGCGTGTCTGGGCCGAGGTGACAAGGCCGGACGGCGCTCAGATCACCGTGAAGCTGGCAGAGCAGGAGGGTGGCCTCTTCCAGGGCGGCTTCGCCGCGTCGCTGACCGGCCTCTACGTCGTCCGGGTCCGCGCGGCCGGCGTCACGATGCGCGGGCGCCCGTTCGAGCGCGAGCAGACGCTGACTGCCTCGGCAGTCCCGGGCGCGGACACGCCTCCGGGCGGCGCCTCGGGTGGAGGCCATGGTGGAGGACCGTGCCTCTGCGGGCTCTTGCGCTGCATCCTCAGCAACCACGGGATGCAGAAAGTGCTGGCCGACAAGGGCGTCGACCTCGAGCACATCAAGAAGTGCGTCGAAGAGTGCTGCCCGACGCCCCACGAGCGGCCGACCTCCAAAGCCGCACTGCGTGGTCTGTCGGCCTCGGTGATCGAGGCCATCGCCGGCGAACTTATCGCGCAGATGCCTGAGGCGAGGTCTCTCCCGCACCCTCCGATGCAGCCGATGAATGATCACAGCGGCATGAGGTTGGGGCCGACAAAGACAATGTTTGAGCTGAGTCCCGAGGACCAGAAGGTTGGCGAGGAGAAGCGGGCCGAGTTGCTTGCGCGCGAGCAAGTAGCGCAGATTCCTGAGGCGAAGCCTCTGCCGCATCCTCCAATGCCGCCGTCGAAGGAGGGCGATATGAAGTCGGGGCCGACGAAGACCATGTTCGACCTCAGCCCCGAGGACCAGAAGGTCGGCGAGGAGAAGCGGGCCGAGTTGCTTGCGCGCGAGCGAGCAGCGCAGCGCAAGGCAGAACGCAAAGAAGATAAGGAGCGTGCGCCGAAGCCTGCGCACGACATCAGCTCCGAGGACAAGTCCAAGAAGTAAGCCTCGAGAGCGAATGTTTGTGCCTTTGAATAATCGACGCCGGTTCAGTCGGTTGTGGCCGAGCGCGGCTGCTGCGGCCCCTGGAGGTCCCGATCATCGGCGCGCCCGTCCGCCCGTCCCACCAGGGCCATCAGGCGCCGGACCCGCTTGCGGCGGGCCTGTCGCAAATTTCCTGGCGTTTACGAGGCGTTGAGAAATCACGATGATTTTGCACCTCCGATTTCGGAGGCCGCCGATGATTCTGAACGCCATGCCGCGGATCGGCGGCTTCCGGAGCTTCGGGCCGGCGCGGCGGACGATCAAAGGCTTTGAGGCCATGCTGTGGCTGCGCAAGGGGTTCGGCTTCGCCGGCGCCTGGACCGTTCGCGAGCAGAACCGGATGTTCGCGATCTGCTTCGGACTTCAAAAGGTTAACAAAGCCTGAAACCGGCACCCGCCCGACCGTCCTGCGCCCCGCGTCAGACTTTGCGACAGGCCCGCCGCGAGTTGAGGCGGTAGCCACCCAGACGATGTCCATCGGCGCCGCCGTTCCATGCTTTCCGGTGACCGTGGACGGCTCCCCACCCTGCCCCGCTGTATCGGTGTCGACGGGATCGTCTTTCGAGCCTCTACACAGGCCCTGCCGAGGCTGCGCAACGATCTTGGCTTCAATAGCCCGAGGTTCGGCTGCAGCCTCGGCGATCGGCCCAACTACAGACCGGGCGCTGGAGGCATGGTCCTCTCAGTCCCTTCACCCCGCAGTGCACCAATTGCGGTTGAGCAGTTGGCGATGCGTTCCAGCAGTTCGGCTGCTTGTCCGCACATCGGGGAACTGGCGATACGGTACTCGCAAGCGAGCGAAAGTATATCGCTCACCGCTTCGTATTCATGTTTCCGGCACTTCTGAACGATGGCGATATCAAGAACCAGCGGGGCGAGAACCCGCTGCTCATCTTCCGCAAGGTTCGAAAACTCGGACTGCCAATGCCCCTGATCATCATCGACACAACGTAGGAGTCGGCTAAGGCACGACTTTTCGAATCGGGGTCCGGCAATCTTCGTAGGCGGAAGCCTGCCAGGTCGCAGCGACGCGGCGCAGAGAAAACCCATGACGTAAGCCGTGTGGTACGCGGTTCCCAGCGCGTATCGAGAACGCTCCTCGCCTTCCATTTTAGTTAGGCGAGCAACATTGATATTTCCGCACGGAAGCATGCCGACCTGATCCTCGACGCTCGCAAGAACGCGGAAGCCAAAGGCGGCAGAAGGAGTCCAAGCGGCACCCGTGAGTGGCCAAGCCAAAAGGATTTCGCCAGCGAGATCGTAGTCTTCGCCGTCCATGTACCGGGCCAGTAACGAGCTTGCCTCCCCTAAGATGATCGATCGGCGGCGAGGCAATCGGCGGTTCTGAAAACCAAAATCGGTGCAATAGAAAATCAAGTGCGTGAACGCGTAAGCGTCATCGCGCAAACCGCCGAGAATGTCGACTGGCCAGTTGAGCACCGAGTTGAGCAAGTCAGTACGCGACGCGGTGTCGGTATCCTGCCCAGTCCACAAAGACGAGATCCATCTTCTCTCGAGCGAGGCAGAGGGGGGCCGCTCATGCCCGTTTCTCGCCTGTGACGATAAGCACGATCTTAGAAAACCATCGAAGCTCGCGTCGCGATAACCAAGTCTTGTCAGCAGAACGTGAGGGACCGAGAATTTAAACGCAAGTGATGGATGGAGGGCGATATCGATAAGCACACGTTCGGAGCGCGCATGGGGCACCAAGAGCCGAGCAAGTTCGTTGACCCGGCTCGCAACATTTGGACGATGACCGCACCCCGATGCGGCGTAAACGAGCATAGCTGTCTCGGCCACTGGCTTTTCGGGACCAAAGCCGAATACTGGAGATTCTTTATCGCTGTAACCATCGATCGCGAAACAGTCGAGTGTCTTCGTGGCGAAGTCCAAGGTACGACATAGTCTTGCCTCGAGATCGGCTTCACTCCATCTCGACAATAATGATCTCCTATCCAAAACAGGAAGTGCGGTTTCGCTCGCCGTTTTGTTCAGCAAAGCGAAACTCGCCCAAGAAACATCCTATTTGGGGAGACTCGCGTCGACGGCACCCTCCAATACGGACGCCGTCAGCGCGGCGGTACGCAAGCTACCAACGAGGCGTGCAACATCTGCCGCAGGGAGCATACAGGCGAGAATGTTGTATCTCCCGAAATTGACCCCGTGCCAGCCCTGGTCATTGACTGCCAACTCAGAGCCGAGTTCTGTTATAATTTTTCCCATCGCGCTGAAGTCGAACACCTTCGCTTCGACAAAGCGGCGCGCTATATCTTCATGAGACAAGTTTTTGGTCATTTGATTTCCTCCGTTTAAGTTTACATACCAGGCTTACGCCCCATTAATTAAACCTAAGATGACTGTTTGCTGCGCTCCCCCTTAGATTAATCAATGCACGTCTGTACGTTTCGTACAGTACCCACATAAACCCCCGTGTTGATAAATACGCGGTAAACACACAAGCGCTGGCGAAAGTTTTTTCTCGGGGCCCTTTTCGGGGCCGGACCGGTGGTGGACTTCAGTCTGGGTTCGACGCTCGAAGGAGACGCACGTTGCTACGGCGGCAGGTTGGCTCTGACTGTCGCCGTTTAAGGCTCAATTCAGCCGAAACCACAAAACAGGAGCCTCGGTTCCGCAGGCCCAAGCCGCACCAGGAGCAGTCGTTGAGCGCCCGCCAGAAAGCGGGCCTCTACTTGGCGCCCACGATCGCCTTCCGAGGTCTCTTGGCGATCCTCCTGTAAGCAGACGCGGATTGCGCGATCTTGTCAGGTGTATGGCCGTTTTCTTGGCCGTCATGGCGGGCTTGAAGGGCCGGAACACCGGAGGCGGCGATCGGCGGGGCGCACTGTAAGCGCTCGGTGGCTGGCCCGGTCAGGCGGCCCGAACGATGGCTTCGATCGGTTTCGAGCACCAGGGCAGCTGTTCGGTGAGCTTGGATAGAGTGATCGGCGATTCGGCCAACACGACGCGGAGGTAGGCTCCCGGATCCAGGCCGTTGAGCTTGATGGGTGGATAGCCTCCGCTCCCAGAATCACAATGCAACTGCGGCTGTCGGAACGCCGCAGGTACGGAGGCCACCATGGTCAAAGTCAAAATGGTCGAGGCTCGACACCGACAAGCGCGTTCTCCAGGTTCACGACGTCGATCCGGCGGGACGATTGAGGGCAAGATGCTGGGTCACGGCCGAGGTCTTCGCCCAGAAGTACGGATCAAAGTATGTGCGATATGTCCTCGGCCCGGTCAGGAAGGATCGGGCCTTCATGGGCTGTCGCTACTATGCAGTCGGCGGGCCATAGCCGCCGCCGGTAGGTGTACGGATCGTGATGGCCTCGCCCGCGTTTAGCTTGGTCTGGGCGCAGCCGCCGAGGCGCTCCTCGGACCCATCCCCGCGCCTCACGATGTTTTCCCCGAGTTCGCCCGGCGCGCCGCCGTCAACCCCGAACGGGCGGATCCGACGATGGCCGGACAGCACTGCGCAATCCATGGGCCGCAGGAACCGGATCGTGCGCGAAGTACCGTCGCCGGCGTGCCAGCGGCCGCGCCCACCCGAGCCTTGGCGGATGTGGAAGTCTTCCAGCACCACGGGGTAGCGCAGCTCTAGGATTTCGGGGTCGGTCAAGCGCGAGTTGGTCATATGCGTGTGAACAGCGTCGGCGCCCGACCAGCCGGGGCCGGCCGGAGCACCCGAGCAGATCGTCTCATAATACTGATATTGGTCGTCGCCGAACGTCAGGTTGTTCATGGTGCCCTGGGCGGCGGCCAGTGTGCCCAGAGCGCCGAAAAGGCAGTTGGTGACCGCCTGGCTCACTTCCACATTGCCGGCCACCACCGCAGCGGGAAAGCGCGGCGACAGCATGGAGCCGTCCGGCACCAGGATTCGGACCGGGCGCAGGCATCCGGCGTTCATCGGGATGGCCGCATTCACCAGGACGCGGAACACATAGAGCACGGCGGCCCGCGTCACGGGGCTCGGCGCATTGAAGTTGTCGTCACGCTGCGGCGAGGTGCCGGTGAAATCGACTGTCGCAGTGCGAGCCGCCCTGTCGATCGTGATCTTGACCCGGATGAAGCAGCCCTGGTCCATCTCAAGCTCGAACGCCGCATCGGAGAGCCCGGCCACCACGCGGGCGACGCCCTCGGCCGCGTTGTCCTGCACATGACCCATATAGGCCTGCACCACGTCGAGCCCGAAATGCGCGACCATCTTGTTCAACTCGGCCACGCCCTTGGCGTTGGCAGCGATCTGCGCCTTGAGGTCGTTGACGTTCTGCACGACGTTGCGGGCCGGATAGAGAGCGCCCGTGAGCAGCGCCACGAGTTCCTGCTCGCGGAAGCGGCCACGGTCCACCAGCTTGAAGTTGTCGATATAGACGCCCTCTTCTTCGATGGTGCGGGCCAGCGGCGACATGGATCCGGGCGCCGTGCCGCCGACATCGGCGTGGTGACCGCGCGAGGCCACGAAAAATAGCAAGATGCCATCGTCGCCGAAGACGGGCGTGACCACGGTAATGTCCGGCAGATGGGTGCCGCCGTTGTAGGGGGCGTTCAGCGCAAAGACGTCGCCGCGCGCCATTGTGCCGCCGAAGGCTTCGATGACGCTGCGCACCGACATGTCCATGGAGCCGAGGTGTACCGGCATGTGCGGTGCATTGGCCACGAGCGCGCCTTCTTGGTCGAACACCGCGCAGGAGAAGTCGAGCCTCTCCTTGATGTTCACCGAATAGGCCGTGTTCTGCAGCGTGAGGCCCATCTGTTCGGCAATCGACATGAACAAGTTGTTGAACACTTCAAGCAGCACAGGATCAGCGACGGTGCCTACGGCGGGCGCGGACCGGAGCGCCTCGACCCGCTGCAAGATCACGTGGTCGCGCGCCGAGATCTCCAGGCGCCAGCCGGCCTCGACCACGATTGTCTGGTTCGGCTCGACGAGGATCGCCGGACCGGCGACCGTCATTCCGGGCCGCATGTCGGCGCGAAGGAACACGGGCGCGTCGTGCCACTCGCCTTGCGAGAAGAAGCGGGTCTGCTCGGCGGGCACCGGGCGCGCGTCGCTCAGGGGGTGCTCGGGCTCGTTCACGGTGCTGCCGCCGCCGATCGCCTCTGCGAACAGCGCGTCGAAGGCGAGGGACTTGGTTTCGTCGATGAAACCGAAGCGGCTGCGATGCGCCGCCTCGAAAGAATCCTTCATACCGGCGATCGGCCCGAAGGGAACGGCGAGAGCCGTATCAGTGCCGGCGTAACGAAGATACGCTTGCCGGCTCACCACCATGTCTGACCCCGCGACGCCCTGGCTCGCGAGTTCCTCCAGGGTCTCAGCCACCAGGGCCGCGAGCCCCGCTTCCGCGTCGGCCAAGGCGGCATCGGCCAGATCGGCATGGAAGGTCCGCTGGCGCGTGGCCCGAATTGCGGCGAGGCCCATGCCATAGGCGGACAGCACGCCTGACAGCGGATGCAGCAGAACCGTGCGCATGCCGAGGGCGTCGGCCACAAGGCAGGCGTGCTGGCCACCGGCCCCCCCAAAACATTGCAGCCCATAGCGTGTGACGTCGTAGCCGCGCTGCACCGAGATCTTCTTGATCGCCGAGGCCATGTTCTCGACCGCGATGCGAACGAACCCGTCGGCCACCGCCTCGGGGCTGCGCGCGTTCCCCATCTGGACCGCCCAGGCCGCAAACTTTTGGGCGACGCTGTCCCGATCGAGCGGCTCGATGCCCTGTGGCCCGAAGATCCTGGGAAAGAAGGCAGGCTGCAGCTTGCCAAGCATCACGTTGGCATCGGTGACCGTCAGGGGGCCACCGCGCCTGTAGGCCGCGGGGCCGGGGTTGGCGCCGGCCGAGTCGGGCCCGACCGTGAAGCGCGATCCATCGAAGTGCAGGATCGAGCCGCCACCCGCCGCCACGGTGTGGATCAGCATCATCGGAGCCCGCATGCGCACGCCCGCGACCTCGGTCTCGAAGGCGCGCTCGTATTCGCCTGCGAAATGGGACACGTCGGTCGAGGTGCCGCCCATGTCGAAGCCGATCACCCGGTCGAAGCCGGCGATGCCGGCCGTCTCGATGCAGCCCACGACGCCGCCGGCCGGGCCCGACAGGATCGCGTCGCGGCCCTGGAACAGCCCCGCCGCCGTCAGTCCGCCCGAGGAGGCCATGAACATCAGCCGGCAGCCGGCCGCGTCGCCGCCGAGTTCGGCTGCCACGCGATCGACATAGCGGCGCAAGATAGGCGACAGATACGCGTCGACCACCGTGGTGTCGCCACGCCCGACGAGTTTGACCAGCGGACTGACCGCATGGGAGGGCGACACCTGCGTGAAGCCGATCTCGCGCGCGAGACCGGCCACGGCCGCCTCGTGAGCCGGGAAGGCATAGCCATGCATGAAGACGATCGCGCAGGAACGGATGCCATCCGCGAAAGCCTGCGACAGGGCGATTCGGGCCGCAGCGAGATCCACCGTGGTCTCGACCGTGCCGTCCGCGAGAACCCGTTCCGTCACCTCGATCACCCGCTCGTAGAGCTGTTCGGGCTTCTCGATCTTCTGGGCAAAGATGTCGGAACGAGCTTGGTAGCCGATTCTCAGCGCGTCGCGAAAACCGCGCGTGGTGACCAGCACGGTGCGGTCGCCCTTGCGTTCAAGCAGCGCGTTGGTGGCCACCGTCGTGCCCATCTTGACGGCTCCGATCCGCTCCGCCGGGATCGGAGCGCCGGCCGGAACGCCGAGACAATCGCGGATGCCCTGCAGGGCGGCGTCGGGATAGTGTTCCGGGTTTTCCGACAGGAGCTTTCGGGCGAGGACCCGGCCGTCGGGATCGCGAGCCACGACGTCGGTAAACGTGCCGCCCCGATCGATCCAGAATTCCCACTTAGCCAAAGCCGTGCTCCCGACGTTCCACGCCGGCCGATATCCACAAATCGTCGATAAAATGTCAATTGTGGACGCTCAGCTCTTGTCCGCCTACAGGTTGATCCGTTGCTAAGCAGGAATCGGGACATGGCGGACAAGGCGGTCGAGTTCAATGTACCTGTGGTCTCGTCGGCCCACCTGGCCGCGGGTGCCATGCCGGCGCTGTCGGAATTCGAGTTCGGCGCCATCATGGTGTCGCATGCCTTCGAACGCTGGATGGTGCGTTGCATGGCAGCCGCCGGGGTGCCGGACTTGTCACCGGTCGATGTGTTGGTACTGCACACCGCGTTCCATCGCGGCAAGCCCAAAAGGATGGCCGATATCTGCCTCGTTCTGAACATCGAGGACACGCATGTGGTCAGCTATGCCATCAAAAAGCTGGCCCGGTTGCGGTTGGTTGTGACCCGTATGCAGGGCAAGGAGAAGGTAATCTCCACCACCGAGACGGGGGCCCAGGCATGCCAACGCTATCATGAGATCCGCGAGACCCTCCTGGTGCGGTCGGTGGCCGCCATGGGGCTGGATCGAATGGCCTTGTCCAAGATCGCCGCGCAGATGCGCGTTTTGTCCGGTCATTACGACCAGGCCGCCCGCGCTGCGGCCTCGCTTTGACTATTGCATGTTTCGGAGCCAGTCTGGCGCTTAGGCGAAAAAGCATGCCCAGCATTTCGATCTTGACGATTTGCCGACATTTTGTTGATGTCTTCGCGCTCCGTTTCATGCCTCTCGCCGCAGCTAGACGGGGCGGCACGGATCACGAAGGTTGAATGGATCCGGGCGGAGTGTCCGCTTGGCGGTTTGTGGAGGGCGTCTTGGAACTACGTCGACTTGCATTGTCGTTCGCGCTCGCCACGACGGCGCTGACAGCCCCTGCGCTGAGCCTCGGCTCCGCCCATGCCGCAGGCACCCTGATCTGGGGCATGCCGGCTGAAACCGATACCCTCGACCCGCACGCAACCGGCGGCTGGAGCACCTACCAGATCACCTACCAGATCTTCGAAGGTCTGGTGAAAGAGGACCTGACCAAGCCCGACGAGCCCACGCCGCCGCTGGTGCCGGGGCTCGCCAAGGCCTGGGAGATCTCGGACGACGGCCAGACTTACACCTTCCACCTGCGCGAAGGGGTAAAGTTCCACGACGGCACTCCGTTCGACGCCGTCGCGGTCAAGTTCAATTTCGACCGCTTCTGGAACGAGAGCTCGCCGGACTTCTACAAAAAGGCGAAGGCCTTCGTGATTGCCTATACCAAGTGGATCAAGAGAGTCGACGTGGTCGATCCGATGACCGTGAAGGTCACGCTGAACGCGTCGAACTACCAGTGGCTCCGGCAGGGTCTCCAGAGCTATGGCCAGCCGCTGATGATCAGCCCGGCCTCGGTCAAGCAATTCGGCAACGACGGGGTCGCCTTGCACCCGGTCGGCACCGGCCCGTTCAAGTTCGTCCAGCGCGACCAGGGGGTGAAGACCGAGCTCGAGCGCAACGACGATTATTGGGGCGCCAAGGCCAAACTCGATCGCGTGATCTTCCGTCCGCTGCAGGACCCGGCGACGCGTGTAAACGCGCTCGAGAACAACGAAGTTCAGATGATCACGACGCCCCCGTGGGACGAGATCGATCGGCTGGTGAGCGAGGGTTTCAAGCTCTCGACGAACAAGAACGTTCCCTACATCAACTACATCCACCTGAACTTCAAGAACCCCGCGCTGCAGGACGTCCGGGTGCGCAAGGCCATCAACATGGCCATCGACCGGGCGGGGATCGCCAAGGAGATCATGCACGGCACGGGCAAGCCGGAATATGGGATGCTGTCACCCGGGACCGACGCCTATGATCCTAGTTTCAAGGGCTACAGCTACGACCCGGAAGGCGCCAAGAAACTCCTGGCCGACGCCGGCGTGAGGGACTTGAAGCTCGTCTTCGAGCTTCCGCAATACGGCACGGGCGAACTCGTCGAGACCTGGATCCAGCGCGATCTCAAGAAGGTCGGCATCGACGTGGAACTGCGGAAGTACGAGTGGGTGACCTATCTCGGCAAATGGGCAGGCGGCATGGCGGCCGATGTCTCGATGAACGAGATCGGATGGGGCATGTCGACCCCGGCCTGGATCGGCATCGTGACGCGGTGCGACTCGGCGCCCCCGGGCGGCATCAACTCCGGCTTCTACTGCAACAAGGAGGTCGACAAGCTGCTCGACCAGGCCATCGTCACGCGTGACCCCGTGGCCGCAAAGGACCTCTACCAGAAGGTCAACCGGATCGTGATGGACGACGCGGCCTATGGGCCGATCGACGACGACCTGCAGCCGATCCTGCTGTCGTCGAAGGTGAAGGGCTTCGTGAACCCGCCGGAGGACTGGTACGACCTCTCGACCGTGACGGTCGAGTAGCGGCAGGGATCGGTGGGAGCGTTCATCACACGGCGGCTCGTCGGGGTGTTGCCCGTGATCGTCGGCGTGTCGATCGTGATCTTCCTGCTGATCCAGCTCGCGCCCGGCGACGCCGCGACCGTGCTGCTCGGGCCGCAGGCGACCGAAGCCGCCCGGCAGGAGCTGCGGCACACGCTGGGGCTCGACCAGGCCCTGCCGGTGCAGTACTTCGCATGGCTCGTCCGGACGCTGTCGGGCGATTTCGGCAGGTCGGTCGCGACGCAACTGCCGGTCGCGGCCCTGGTGCTACCGCGCTTCGTCAACACGCTGATCCTGACCCTCGGCAGCCTGCTGCTGGCGATCGTGATCGGCTACTCGGTGGGGCTCTTCGCGGCCCTGCGCGCCCATTCGCTGTTCGATCGGACGAGCATGGCGGTGGCGCTGCTGGCGGGCAGCGCGCCGCCCTTCTGGCTCGGCCTCATCCTGGTGCTGCTCTTTGCGATCCAGCTCCGCTGGCTGCCCGTCTCCGGCATGCAGGACATCGCCGGCAACGGCGGAGCGCTCGACGTGATGCGCCATCTGGTCCTGCCCGCTGTCACCACCGCACTCGGGCCGGCCGCCATCATCGCCCGCATCGTGCGCTCCAGCGTGATCGAGGCGCTGGGCCGGCCCCATGTCCGCGTGGCCCGGGCGAAGGGGCTGACGCGCGCCACGCTGATAAAGCGCCACGTGATCCTGAACGCCCTTCCGCCGGTCGTCACCATCACCGGGCTGCAGCTCGGCTACCTGCTCGGCGGCGCGCTGCTGACCGAGGTGGTGTTCGCCTGGCCGGGGCTGGGGTCGCTGCTCTATGACAGCATCACGGCGCGCGACCTACCTGTCATCCAGGCCACGACGCTGCTCATCGCGCTCGCCTTCGTGCTCGCCAACATCGTGGTCGACATGATCAACGCCGCCCTCGATCCGCGATTGCGCGAAGCATGAGCGAGCTGGCCGGGGCCGGGGCCGGCGACGCCGACACGCGCGCGATCGAAGCCTCGCCGCTCGGTCCCGTGCGGTCGCAGGCACGCTTCTGGCGGTTGAAATCCTTCGCGCGGGACCGTGGCGCCCTCGTCTCGGGCGTCCTTCTCGTCGCGGTCGTGCTGGCCGTCGTATTCGCCCCCTCGATCGGCCGCTACGGCCCCGACGATGCCGACAACCTCGCCCGTTACGCGCCGATGGGCGCCGGCGGCCACCTCCTGGGCACGGACCAGCAGGGCCGTGACATGCTGGCGCGCCTCCTATTCGGCGGGCGCGTCTCGCTGCTGATCGGCGTCGTGCCGACGCTGGTCGCCGGAGCGATCGGCCTGGGGCTGGGGCTCGTGGCCGGGTACGTCCGCGGCCTGGTCGACCAGATCATCATGCGCTGCCTCGATGTCGTCTTCGCGTTTCCCATGGTGCTGCTCGCCATCGCCATCGCGGGCTCCATGCGGCCTGGCGTGCTGACTGAGATCATCGCCATCACTATCGTGCTCGTCCCCTATTTCGCCCGGCTGGCCCGCACCGCGACCGAGGGCGTCGTGCCCATGCCGTTCATCGAGGCCGCGCGCGCGGCCGGCGGCACCCGTGCCACCATCATGCTGCGCTACGTGCTGCCGAACGTGTTCTCGCCGGTGGTGGTCTATGCCACCACGCTGATGGGACTGATGATCGTCGTGGGCTCCGGGCTGAGCTTCCTGGGCCTCGGCGTGCAGCCGCCCACGGCCGACTGGGGCGCCATGGTGGCGGAAGGCCGCGTCGTGCTCCGCCGCGCCCCGCACGTCACCATCCTGCCCGGTTGCGCCATCCTGATCGTGTCCCTCGCCTTCAACTTTCTGGGCGACGGCATCCGGGACGCTCTCGATCCGCGGACCATCCGGCGATGAGCGCGCCAGCAACCCTTGCGGTCGTCGACCTGCGCACCCGCTTCGGCACCGCCTCGGCCGGCGCGACCGTGGTCGACGGCGTCAGTTTCACCCTGAGGTCGGGTCGAACGACCGCGCTGGTCGGGGAGTCGGGCTGCGGAAAATCGGCCACGGCGCTGTCGCTGATGCGGCTCATCGAGCCGCCCGGTCGCATCATCGGAGGCACAGTGACCCTCGACGGACGGGAGCTGCTCACGCTCAGCGAACGCGAAATGGAACATGTCCGCGGTGCCCGGATCGGCATGATCTTCCAGGATCCGCTCACCTCGCTGAACCCGGCGCTGACCATCGGCCAGCAGATCACCGAGACCCTGCAGGCGCACCAGCCGATGTCCCGCGCCGAGGCCGACCGGAAGGCCATCGAACTGCTCACACGCGTCGGCGTAGCCGACCCGGTCCACCGCATCCATGACTACCCTCACCATTTCAGCGGCGGGATGCGGCAGCGCGTGCTCATTGCTGCCGCGCTCAGCTGTTCACCCAGCATCATCATCGCCGACGAGCCGACGACGGCACTCGACGTGACCGTGCAGGCCAAGATCCTGCGCCTTCTGCACGACCTGCAGGCCGACATGGGCGCCTCGCTTTTCCTCATCACCCACGATCTGGGCGTCGTGGCCGCGATGGCCGATGAGGTGCTCGTCATGTACGCGGGCCGCATCGTCGAACGCGCCGACGTCGACACCCTGTTCCACTACCCGCGCCATCCCTACACCAAGGCGCTGCTGGCCTGCGTGGCCGGGATCGAGGACGAACGCAGCGTCCCGCTGGAGCCGATCGACGGCAGCGCGCCAGACTTGCGGCATCCGCCGGAAGGGTGCCGTTTCGCGCCCCGATGCCCGGCCGTGCGGGACGTGTGCTGGCGGCAGGACCAGCCGCTGCGGCCCGTTTCCGCGACCCACGAGGCGGCCTGCATCCTGGTTGAAGCGGAGCCGGCTCTTGCCTGAGACGCTGCTCGAAGTCGACAAACTGACGAAAGCCTTCGGGCCCCGGCGGGCGAAGGGCGCGGGCGTCAAGGCCGTGGCGGAAGTCGGCTTCCCGCTCCGGCGCGGCGAAACGCTGGGCCTTGTCGGCGAGAGCGGATGCGGCAAGTCGACCCTCTCGCGCCTGATCCTTTCCCTGATCGAGCCCGACAGCGGGCAGGTCCGTATCGGTGGGGTCGACTTCACCCACGCGCCCGACCGCCAGAAGCGCGAGATGCGCCGGCGCATCCAGATCGTGTTCCAGGACGCGTTGTCCTCGCTGAACCCGCGCATGACGGTCGGCACCAACATCGCCGAACCCATGCGGCTGCAGGGCCTTGGCACCCCGGCCAGCCGCCAGACTGAGGCGCGCCGCCTGCTCGGCCTCGTCGGCCTGCGCCCCGAACATGCAGAGCGCTACCCGCACGAATTTTCCGGCGGTCAGTGCCAGCGCATCGCAATCGCCCGCGCCCTGATGCTGAAGCCCGAGATCATCGTGTTCGACGAGGCCGTCTCCTCCCTCGACGTGTCGATCCGCGCCCAGATCCTGCGACTCATCCTCGATCTGCAGAAGCAGTTCGGGTTGTCTTATATCTTCATTTCGCACGACCTCGGCGTCATCAAGCGGATCTGCGACCGCGTGGCTGTGATGTATCTCGGCCAGATCGTCGAGATCGGGCTGGCGGACGCCGTCTGCGGCGCGCCGCTGCACCCCTACACGGCGGCGCTGCTCGGGGCGATCCCGATCGCCGATCCCCGGCGCCTCAGGGTCGCGGATCTCGGGCTGATCGAGGGCGACACGGTGGGGCCCGTCAAGCCGCACGCCTGCCCGTTCGAGCCGCGCTGCCCAAGGCGCTTCGCGCCCTGCGACAAGGCCCGGCCCGAGCTGATCGACGTCGCGCCCGATCACAAGGCGGCCTGTTACCTTAACGGCCCCGAAGCCTACGGAGGAACGCCATGAACCAGACACCCAAGATCGTCGTCACCGGTTTCGAAGCCTTTGCGCACGGCACCGAGAACCCGACGCTCGACGTGCTGGCCCAGCTTAGGGCCGCCAACGACATCGAGGGCGACCTCACCACCGTGCAGATGCCAGTCGACTCGGGCCAACTCGCCGCGCTCACCAGCGCCAAGCTCGACGAACTCAAGCCCGACATCTGGATAAGCCTCGGGGTCGCACCCGGTCTTTCGGTCATCGCGGTCGAGCGTATCGCAGCCAACGTGATGGACTTTCCCATCCCCGACAACGTCGGCACCCAGCACGGCGGTGCCCCGGTGTTCGAGGCGGGTCCCGCAGGTCACCTCGCCACCCTGCCGGTCAAGACCATTGCCTCGGAGCTGCGCGCCGCCGGCATCCCGACCAAGATCTCGAACTCACCCTCCACCTATCTGTGCAACCAGATGATGTACACGGTCCTGCATCTCATCGTTGAGAAGGGGATGGCAACCCGCGCCGGCTTCATCCATGTGCCGGCGCACCCATCCTTTGTGGCCAAGCAGGTGTATCCCTTTGTCGAGATGCCCTCGATGAGCATCGATCTGATGACGGCCGCGGTGAAGAGGGCGATCCGCATCACTGTTGCCGTCAAGCAGGATCACCTGCAGCCCGCCTTCAATTACTAGGCCGGCGTCTTCGTAACGCTGAGCACGATACTGCAGCTAATCAGAGGAGGAGAAGATGTCTCCAGTGCGAGTTCACGGACGTGTCTAATTTCTGCTGCAGAAAGGCGGGATCTTGCCGCTTGCCCGTCTGGCTTACCGCACGATCGGAAGCCTGAACGCCGCCAAGGACAATGCGATCCTTGTGCCATCCTGGTACACCGGCACGGATGCGGACAGCGAGCTGTGCATGTGCGGTGCACACCGCGCCTTGAATCCAGACAAATACTTCATCATCTTGACCAATCTTCTGGCGAACGGGATATCGTCATCGCCGTCCAACACGCCTGCCCCATTCGAGAAAGGCCGGTTCCCCAAGATCACCCTATTCGACAATGTGGTGCTCCAGCATAAGCTTGTGACCGAGCGACTGGGCCTGCAATTGCTTCGGCTGGTGACCGGGTGGTCGATGGGCGCCTGCCAGACCTACCAGTGGGCGGCCCAGTTTCCCGACATGGCGCAGGCCGCCCCGCCGATCGCTGGTTCCGCCCGCACGGCATCGGCGCTCGACGTGTTCGGATTGCACCGGTCCGCACCTGCATCGCGCTACGACTGCATGGGGGTCATTGCTCTGATGGAGGGGAACGAGGTGACAAACGTGACCCCGATCTTGGCGGAGATTCGCGCGCGCTCAGGTCATGAACTCGTCTATCTTTGGCGCGCGAACGCCGAAGCCGTTGCAGCTTGGGAGTAAGTCTAATTGCCGCGGTACCGGCCTCGCGCAGTGGAGTGAAGCTGCTTGCTTCAGAAACGAAACAGAATCGGCGTGGCCTTGACATACTGGCCAGCCGCCGCGAGGGGAGGGCGTGATGGCGCGAGAGAATTCCTTGCCAGCGAAGCCGTACAGATCTCGGATCTGCATAGGCTGCTGGCAGCAGATGCACTTGCCGGTACCGCTGAGGGGGGTGCTGTCTTTGCCGTTTCAGGCTTTCGGCATCCGCGCGAGCCGAATGAACCCGAACACCTGCACTATCTGTGAGCTCATGTTCACGAAGGTGATGCGAGCCCGCAAAGTCACCATAGACGCAACGATCATGTTCGCTGATCTGAGAGGGTATACCAAGCTGTCCCAGTCGCATTCGCCAGAGGCCATGTCGGACCTTCTCGACACCTTCTATGACGAATGCGCGGATGCCATCTGGCGCTACGACGGTCTCTTGAACAAAACCATTGGGGATGCGGTCATGGCGGTGTTCAATTTTCCTATCAAACATGGCGACCACGCCAGGCGAGCAGTCCAGGCCGCACGCCAGATCCAAAGCCGCTGCAGCGCCAAACGCGAGGAACTTATTCATGGGTTCGGCCCTAGTGGCGGCGAACTTGGGGTCGGCATCGGCCTGCACACCGGCGAGCTGAGTTTCGGCGAGTTTGGCCGCTCTCACCGCGACCTCACGGCAATCGGAACGGTGGTGAACATTGCTGCGAGAGCACAGTCCGCTGCAGAAGCGGGCCAGATCCTGGCTACGCGGGCTGTCTTTGAAAGCGCTCAGCAAGACATGATCGGCAGCCAGTCTCGTGAATACACCCTCAAGGGTATTGAAGCTCCGATCGCGTTGTTCGCGGTGTGAACCGAGAGAGAAGCGGCCGATTGGTCCGTCCGCTTAGATTGACAGCCGGTAAACGCGCCCCCTGCCCTCGACTTTCTCGGTCGTGATCGCGAGCCCGAGCCGCTTCTTCAGCGCGCCCGCCATGGCGCCCCGGACCCTGTGGGACTGCCACCCGGTCGCTTCCACGATCTGCTCGATGGTTGCTCCCTCCGGCCGCTTAAGCATGGCAATCACCTGAGCCTGCTTGGTGCCGGCGCGCTCGGGGCGAGCACCCGGTTCTGCGGTCCTGGCACGCCCGGCGCTTCGCTCGATGCCGATGGCTGCGCAGCCTGCTGGTCACCTTCAGGCTCAGCGCCGTGCCGTTCTCGGTCTTGCGCCAGACCGCGTGCTTTGCCGAGGCCGACACCTCCTGGATCAGACCGCGAGCCAGCAGGCTGCCGAGCACTTTGTTAAGCGCTCACCTTGACCGTACGCTTGCACGCCCGCCCTGCTGATGCTCCAATGCCGACGGTGGGTCTGCGACCTCATACGCGGCCCATCCCCGCAGCCTCCACTTGTCATGGTCGGCGAGCGGAGTCGATACCCTCGTAATTGTCTGACAGATTCACCCCAGGCCAGCACGAGGCTATGGAGTATGGTTGTTCGATATCGCCGATCGAGCTATCGTGAAGTGCCGCGGGCAAAGCACTCGATGACCCAGATGATAGCAGGGAAGTTTGCTGGATGAGAAGCACCCTCGAGCTTCCCGCTCCTCCGCGGTTTTGCCTTCCCGAAATCCCGTGGGCGCGAGACGATAAAGAAAGTTTGGCATGGACCTGAGCATGAGGCGCCGCGTCGCCGCCGAATTTCTCGGCACGCTTTGGCTGACTTTCGGTGGTTGCGGCGCTGCTGTGATGGCCGCCGCCTTCCCGCAGCTCGGGATTGGCTTCACGGGCGTGGCGCTCGCGTTCGGACTGACCGTGCTAACGATGGCCTACGCGGTCGGACCGATCTCCGGCGGACACTTCAACCCGGCGATCACCGTGGGTCTGTGGGTCGGGAGACGCGTGCCGACCAGCTATCTGCTCCCCTACATTGTCGCACAGGTTGTTGGGGCCATTGTTGCGGCAGCAGTGCTTTACATGATTGCCTCGGGCAAGCCAGACTTTGCAATCGGCGGCTTCGCCTCCAACGGCTACGGGGACCTGAGCCCCGGCAAATACGGCCTAGGTTCTTGTTTTTTGATGGAGGTGGTCGCCACTTTCTTCTTCCTGCTGGTCATCATGGGATCGACGGCCCCGGGTGCGCCTGGCGGCTTCGCGCCGATCTCGATCGGACTGGCGCTGACCTTGATCCACCTGATCTCGATCCCGGTCACCAACACCTCGGTCAATCCTGCGCGCAGCACCGGCCCCGCGCTATTTGCAGGTGGCGCCTATATCGGCCAGCTGTGGCTGTTCTGGATAGCGCCTATCGTTGGCGCGGCACTGGGTGGGATCGTTGCCAGGCTTCTGGGCGAGGAGCCAGCATCCACCGACAAGCCGCAGATCGCCACGACCAAAGACCCTAAATAATGATCAGGACGAGGGCGCTCGCAGCCGGCGTCCCAACCGTTCACGCCGCTTCCCAGACGGGACTGCTCGATCAGTCGACGGCGATTTGCGCTCGGGCCCTGTTCCTCCCTTGCTTGCCGAAGCTGTGTAACCCAGATTTCCGACTTCGCTGGAGAGACTCCCATGTTACCGTACGTCCAGATCCTGCCCAACACGTGCCGTACCTGTGGGGAGCATCTCACGAGGTTTCACGAGAGTGATCGGGACGATGAGGTTTACTGCCTGAGGTGCGCGGCGAAGGGACCCTATGACGACGTAGTGCATCAGTTTTCCGGTCTCGCTGGTGAGGCTGTCACCCCGGAGGAGCTTGAGATGCGAAACGAGCAGCTACGCCGAGCCCACCTGAATGACATGGACGGCTGAACAACAGAAGAAACCGCTGATGCCTGGGACCTGCAACGCCCTCCGGCGCGCTCGGAAAGTTTGCTGATCGATACAGCCCGACCCCTCGAATGGTTGATCTCGCCGTCTCGTAGCTCCAAAATGGCGACGGCGGTAGTCACTTGCAGTGTTGCGGTGCCGGCTGCCAGCGTTGTCACCTTGCTACCCAGCACCGCCGATGCGCCCGCGTCTCCTGCAATGCACCGCTGCGCAACCCCGACCAGTTACGCTGGTCACCCCAGCCGTGGCGCTTCAACTTCGCGCCGAGCTTTCGGAACGACCGCGTTGAACCGCTTCATCCTTCGCTCACCCGGCCAGTTCTCGAAAGCAGAACGTTCGTACCGTACGATCGCCACTGAGCTTGAATTTTTCTAGAGTTCTCTGCCTGCAGGATCGAGTACCCGCTGTGAACGAAGACGAAAAGGGAAATGACTGGCGCGCTGAGGTGGGCGAACGGAGTGATCCAGGCTTCTCGGCGGATCTTGCGCGGGCCCGAGAGCCGGGGCGGGGGCGCGATGCCAACACCCCGGAGCAGATCCCGCCTCGGGGGTGGAGCGACATCCTTTTGCGGGTGTTCTGGTCGATCTCGGCAAATAGGATCATGTCCACGTCTGGGGGCGTCGCCTTCTTCACGCTTCTCGCGGTCTTCCCCGGCATTGCGGCTGTCGTTTCGCTTTATGGCCTCTTCGCCGACGCGAGCACCATCGGCAGTCACCTGACCCTCCTCTCCGGGATCTTGCCCGCTGGGGTGCTGGGTCTTATCGGGGACCAAATCGCACTCATCACGCGGCAGCGCAACGACACGCTGGGGCGGGCCTTCCTAGTTGGGCTCGTTCTTGCGTTGGCAAGCGCCAATTCCGGAATGGCAGCTCTGTTTGACGCCCTGAACGTGGTCTATGACGAGAAAGAGAAACGCAATCCCTTGCGTTTCTACGCCACCACCTTCCTGTTCACGCTGGCCGGGATTGCTTTCATCATTGTTGCGCTGACCGGCGTAGTCGTCATACCGCTGGTGTTGAAGTTCGCGGGTCTGCCGACAACCACAGGATGGCTACTTGCGGTCCTGAGATGGCCGATCCTCCTCGTGACCATCGCGGCAGGGCTCGCCTTTATCTATCGGTATGGTCCGAGTCGAAGGGGCGCTCGATGGCGTTGGGTCACTTGGGGAAGCATCATCGCGGCATTGCTTTGGATTGCGGCCTCGATGCTGTTCTCGTGGTATGTCACCACTTTCGACAGCTACAACAGGGTTTACGGATCGCTTGGGGCAGGTGTCGGCTTCATGGTCTGGTTGTGGATCTCGGCCATCATCGTTCTGCTCGGCGGCGAGCTGAACGCAGAGATGGAGCACCAGACCGCTCGCGACACGACTGAAGGGGGAGCGAAGCCTCTTGGCTCAAGAGGTGCGATGATGGCGGACCACGTGGGAGAGTCCCAAGGCTAAGGGCAGGCCGCCGATTGCCTGGGCTGCCTTTACCGGAGGTGCGAAGGGGCTAGTGTGACCACTTGGAACCAACCTTGCGCCGACAGCGTAAACAACGGGAGTTTGCTGCTGTCCCTTTTCTAGCGTTGCGCCAGTGATAAGTAATATTGCCAATGTATCGACAT
>JBBPYT010000153.1:0-4965 GCA_038199665.1 Hyphomicrobiales bacterium | reverse complement strand
GAACATATCCCCGTATTGCGGCCACGACTCCATGTCGAAGACTTCGATAATGCCCTCTTCATAGAACTTCGGCACCCAAAGCGCGTCGACGCCGACGATGTCGTACTGGCCGCCGCCGCCGAGCTTGACCTTGGCAAGGTTTTCCGAGTTGCCCGACGCCCCGATGAAGTTGAGCCGAACTCCCGTCTCCTTCTCGAAGTCGGCGACTTCCGCCGGCATGATCCGACCGCCCCAGGTGAAGGCGTTGACTGGCCCTTCGAGGTTGGCGGCGCGCGCCGGACCCATGAACCCCGACGGGGAGTTCAATCCAGCCGCCGCGCCCACGCCCGCTAGGGCGGCGCTGCGCAGAAACTGCCTGCGCGTTCCACCAAATGACGTCCCGACATTCGATCCGTGCTTACCGCTTGCCATTGTGTCCTCCCTCGGTGTTTGCCTCGGCCTGAGATCGATGTCTCCGGCGTGAGGCGGTTGTTACGCCATTTCAGCCCTCTCCCCATCGCCCTCCTGGAAGCCGATCGAGCGCGCTACCGGCCAAATCACGAAGACGTCGTGGCCCGGCTCCGGCACGAGATGGCGCTGTTCACCTAGCGCCAGGGATTGGCCGACCAAAACGTCGCTGCCGTCGGCAAGGCCGACGACGATCTGCAGATGTGTTCCGAGATAGGCGGCTTTGATGACTCGGCCAAACAGGACGTTGAGGTCCTGGCCATCGGGCGCCGCCATGGAGATAGCAGCGTGATCGGGACGCACCACAACGGTGATCTCATTGCCGACCGCGCTCGAAGGCGGGGCGGGGACGCGAACGATTGCGCCGCTTCTCAGTCCTATGGTCGCATAGTCTCCCGAAACCTCGAGGCAGCGGCCTTGCAGCTTGTTCGAGGAGCCGATGAAATCCGCGACGAACAGGCTTTCCGGCCGCTCATAGACGTCCTGGGGAGAACCAAGCTGGGCAACGGAACCGCCATTCATGACGGCAATTCTGTCTGACATGGTCAGCGCCTCCTCCTGATCATGCGTCACGTAGATGAAGGTGATCCCGACCTCACGTTGAATGCGGCTGAGCTCGATCTGCATCTGCTTGCGCAATTTCAAGTCCAGAGCACCGAGAGGTTCATCGAGCAGAAGCACCGATGGCCGATTGATCAGCGCCCGCGCCAGGGCGACGCGCTGCTGCTGGCCCCCCGAGAGCTGGTCCGGGCGGCGAGCCCCCATCCCAGCCAAAGACACGAGCGCCAGCGCCTCGTCGACGCGGCGCGAAACGTCGGGCCCGGACTGGCGCGCCATGCGCGGCCCGAAGGCGATGTTCTCGGCGACCGACATGTGAGGAAAGAGCGCGTAATTCTGAAACACCGTATTGACCGGCCGCGCATAGGGAGGCACGCGGCCGACCGAGCGGCCTTGAATCAGTACTTCGCCTTCATCGGGAACGACGAAGCCGCCGATGACATTGAGCGTCGTGGTCTTGCCGCAGCCGCTCGGCCCCAACAGCGAGAAGAATTCGCCCGCCCGCACCGACAGGCTGATGTTGGACAGGACCCGGGACCCCTTGAAGCCGTGGCTCACGTTACGCAGCTCGACGGTCGGCAATTCGGCATCCCGACACACCGAAGAAACATTGTGCATAGGCGCCCGGACCAGAACAGGGCTCGCGGAGTCGCGCGCTGGCGAGTCGGAAGCCGCAGCCGCGAATGCCAGCATCATCTCATGTCCGCCTGTGAGCTTTTGAGGCATCGTTGATCCTGCACCTCTTTGCAGTGTGATCTTCCATGGCTGCGGCGCGGTTGCCCACTATGCGCCTCCCTTCATCAGGAAACATGCGTTTGCGTCATCGTAACCCATCGTGACCTGCCTGCTTCCTGAGCGCGTCGGGGGCTGGGCCTTGCCGATTTCCAGCAGCACGCGCCCATCGTCTTCCCACACCGGAAACGTCCGGACCCGCGTCTTGGTGTCCAGAATGGCTTGTCCGGTGCGCAGGTCGAACTCCCAACCGTGCCAAGGACAAGCCAACAACGGTGTCGAACTGTCGAGCGACAGGCTGCCCGGCTCGGCCGCCTCTATACGTCCACTCAGCACGCCTCGGCAGAGCGGACCTCCTTGGTGCGGACAGGAGTTGCCGACGGCGTAGAGGTCGGCGTCCCAGCGCACGATCCCGACTTGCCCCCGTCCGACGTCGATGACGCGGATTTGCCTTTCGGGAAAGTCGCCGGTCGCGCCAATATCCAGGCTCATGCCGCCGCCGTCATCGCTGCCGGGAGGTCGACCTCGCTCCAGCCGTAAAATTGCATTGCGGTCTCGAAAAAGATCTTACGATGCCAACTCTGCGGCAAGCGCGCCGCCACGTGGTTGATTTCGTCGGCATCCCAATGGGGGTAATCGGAAGAGTAGACGAGGCGCTCGGCGCCATTCATCCAGCTCAGCAGCTCGACGATCTGCTCTCGTTTGGGTGATTGCTCCAGCGGTTGCGTCGTGAGCCACACATGCTCGGCAACATATTCGCTCGGCAGGCGCCGCAGCCACGGAACTTCGCGCCGCAGCCCCTTGTATTCGGCATCGAACCTCCAGAGCAGACTGGGCAGCCATGCCGAGCCGGCCTCGATCAGCAAAAGGCGCAACTTCGGAAACTTGTCGAACACGCCGTGGCTGATGAACGAGACAAGGTGCGTCATGGCGACCTGAGGCCAGAGCGTATGCGCCTCGAAATAGAGGTTGACGCTGCCGCCCCCCGTGCTCGGCGGGTTGGCCCAGCCACCCGCACCACCGTGGATCGCGATCGGGCGCCCCGTCTCCTCCGCGGCCTGGTAGATCGGGTGGAATACAGGATGGCCGAACCCGTAGTTGAACGGATTGTCGACCAGCATCACCTGGACCATTCGAGGGTTCGCCGCGTGACGGCGAATTTCCGCGGCCGCTTGCTCGGGCAACTGGCTCGCCACCAGGATCGAGGATGCGATGCGCCGGTCCTGGCTCAACCAGCGATCCACCGTCCAGTCGTTCAGCGCGCGGGCGAGTTCGGTGGCGAAGTAGGGGTTGTGATGCCCCGAGACATGGCTGTCGTCGCCGAAGGTCAGGATGACCCGCCGCACGTCGGCCCGGTCGAGAAGCTGCCGCCGCAACGTCCCATAGTCGGAACCCGGCTCGCCGCCGCCCTCCGGATAGGTCTCGGCGCGCATGAACCCGTGAGGGTTGGGCAAGCCGTCCTGAACCGTCAGCGGGATCATGCCGGCCGGGCCACGGTCGGAGACGTATTCACGCCAGCCCCGAGACAGATAGGGCAGGAGTTCCTCATCCGAGCGCCGCGCATGATGCACGTCGCAGTCGATGACCGGGCCACTATACATGCTGCAGGCTCCTCTGGAGCGTTCCAAACAGCGTCGTCATCGGTATCACCATCTGGACGGACAAGTAAAGCACGACCGTCGGGCTAATCCGAGGCATCCTAAGAAGGCCTATCCTAGGGTTGCGACCGTGTAGCGCGCAATCTGCTCTTCGTTGAGCAGGAAGCCGAATCCGGGGCGGTCGGGCACCCGAACCATGCCGTCCGGGTCGATGGTCAGCGGCTCGCAGAGCATCTGGTCGCGACTTTCCAGCGTGAAGCCGCTCGGTGGATCGTGGGGAAATTCGAAAAAGGGACAGTTCGGGATCGCGGCGGCGAAATGCAGGTTCGCAAGCAGCCCGATGCCATTGCCCCAGGTGTGGGGCGCGACTTCGAGGTGGGCAGCCTCGGCCAGGGCAGCGATCTTGCGCATTTGAGAAAGTCCCTCGGACAGCAACGCGTCAGGCTGCAGGATGTCGTAGCAGCCCTGGTCGACCAGCAGCTTGAACTCATGCAGGCCGTGGTTGTCCTCTCCACCGGCCAGCTTCAGAGCACCCAGGCGATCCCTCAGGCGCGAGAGGCCGGCGTAATCGTGGCGCGGCAGCGGTTCCTCGAGCCAAACGACGTTCATGGCCTCCAGTTCGCGCGCCACCTCGAGAGCGCGGGCGAAACCCCAAGGGCGGTGCCCATCGAGCCCCGGCTCGACGCCCGCCTGGTTGGCGTCCACCATGATTTCGATTCGGTTTCCCACCGCGGCTCTGATGCGATCGACGACCTTGAGGTCGTCGCGCGGATCAGGGTTGTGGAAGCGAAGCTTAACGGCGCGATAGCCCTCCGCCAGCATGCGCTGCACGTCCTCGATGCGGCGCTCAGGCGAGCGGATCTCGGCCGTTACGCAATAGGCCGCCACTCGGTCGGAAAAGCCGCCCCAAAGCTGACACACGGGCAGTCCGGCGAGCTTGCCCAGGATGTCCCATAGGGGGATTTCCATGCAGTAGAGTGGTGGCCCCAGGATCTCCGCGTCGCGCAGCACGGCCGTGAGCCATTCGATTCGCGTAGGGTCCTGCCCGAGGAAGTGGGGGGAAACGAAGCGTTCGACGGAGACGGCAGCCTCCAGTCCGGCATGCGCTGCCCCGATTCCCGTGATCCCGGCGTCCGTCTCAACCTCGATCACCACCATGACGATGTTGGTTTGATTGCGCCCGCGTGCCCAGGCCGGATGGAAATCGGCCGGCAACGGCATGTCCACGACCCGGCATTTGATGCGAGTGATCTTCATCGTTCCGTCCCGGCAGAGAGCAGAGTGAAGCTGATGGAATGGCGGAATTATCCACGCCGATGAGTTTTACCGTTTTCGTGGACCCAGGAGTGAGAGCCAATTCCCGCCCTTACAATGGAACCGCTTCGGCTGAGCATGTCACGCACTCGGCGTCGCGGAAAGCGGCCTCCAGCGAGGTGAGATCGCCAGGAAGCAGCGGATCGAGATTGTCAAACGAGATCGCGCCGGGGTGCAGGAAATGGATCGCCCGCAGGGTCGCCAAGTTCGGCGCCTGACGTACGGCGTAGCCGATGCCCGTGAAAGCGACTTCCGTCGTCTTGGCCAGGCTCCTCGTTTTCCCGAGAAACGCTTCAGCTCCGACTTACATCCATCG
>JBBPYT010000152.1:0-8244 GCA_038199665.1 Hyphomicrobiales bacterium | reverse complement strand
GGGGGCTGGCTTGGCCCAACCATGGCAGTTCGGCGGGAATACCTGCGCAGGAGCCGAACCGCCGAAGGACGGAGCAAAAACCGAAACCGGCCTACCCCCGGGCATGGTAGAATTCGACAAAGAACCGGCCGGGGTGAATGAATCCACGTGGAATCTCAGCTCGATCACGACCGTCTCGCCTAGAGATGCCCCACCCGCTTGCTCTGAGAGGGGGCTCGAGCTCGTATAGGGTAGTTCCTTCGAGCACGTCGATGAGCGCCCAGACCCCGGGCTTGGTCGCGTGACACCTGATCCGAGGATTCAATGACCATTGATCCGCTCTTTACCTAATTACCTCCTCACGGGCCGTGATTATGCGTCTGGTCGAACTCCGTCGAACGTTGTTTGACTTAGAGCGAAGACAGCAACGGACACGGAGCGCATCCTTTCCTCCACCATGTTGGGCTGAACTCAATGCGCAGCATATTTCCTATCGCCGTCGCGGGTGTGACAATCGCGGGCGTATTAACTCTTGCAAGTCATCGGCCCGGAAGCGGTTCGCCCGGCATGGCAGAGATCCCTCCAACAACCGCCCAAGCGCCCGCACAACAAGCGTTCGCAGCGACAAAGACTTCCCGTGGCGCCCAAGATACCATTCCGTTAATAACGTCGGCCGGCCAGAAGACGAAAGCGGCTGCGTCGCCGACGACAGCGTCCACGAGCAGCCTGGCGCCAATCCAGCAAGAAATGCGGGCTCGGGCGGCACCGGACCCTGCGCGCCCACTCCCGCCCGTCCCGGCCATCGCGCACGAGACTACCGCTACCGAGCAGCCCGCGGTGGCCACCCCGGCAACTCAGATCTCATCCGGAGTGGTACCTTCCGGCACTTCCGAAAGCAATCCCGCTGCCGGGCGGGCCGTGTTCCGCAAGTGTCAGGCGTGCCATTCGCTGGAGCCGGGCCGGAATCTCGTCGGCCCAAGCCTCGCAAACCTCCTCGGACGAAAACCCGGTTCGCTTCCGAATTATGCCTACTCGCCCGCCATGAAGTCGGCGAACATCGCCTGGGATGCGGCGTCGCTGGACACCTATCTCGCCGATCCGCAGAAAGCCGTGCCGGGGAACAAGATGCCCTTTCCGGGGCTGAAAACCGATCACGACCGAAAGGACGTGATCGCCTATTTGACAAGCGCTGGCGCGTCCGCAGGCGGAGGACGAGCGTTGCCCGCAGCCCAAGCTGCGGCAATTCCCGACGCAGGCCCGGCCGCTCCGGCTCCAAAAGCCAGCCCGGGTGCGCAAACCCGGGCAACGGACCAGACCGACGCACAGCCGGCCTATGTCGCGGACCTGAAATACACGTTGCGCTCCGGCATTGCCGAGGGCCGAATGGTGTTCATCGGGGTTGGGGGTGCGATCGATGGGCAGGTCGACCCCGTACTTACCGCCGCCGAGGGGCAGAGCGTACAGGTGACCCTGATCAATGGCGAGGGCGCATCCCACGACATCGTTTTCCCTGACCAGGACGCGAGATCGATCCGCGTGACGGGAAAGGGCGCGAGCACGACGATCGCCCTGCGCCCCACCAAAGTCGGGGAATACATCTATTTCTGCAGCGTCCCGGGTCACCAGCTCGCCGGCATGGAGGGCAAGTTCGTTGTCACGGCCCATCCCACACCCTCGGGCGTCGTTGAAGCGGATTTGTCGCGCGATCCTGCCGATGTGCCGCCCCCGATCGGCATGCGCGACCCGCGAATCGTTCACGTCGAGCTGACGACGAGCGAAGTGGAAGGCCGTCTCGCCGACGGCACGACGTTCGGGTTCTGGACGTTTAACGGTAAGGTACCGGGGCCGCTTCTTCGCGTGCGGGTCGGCGACACCGTCGACGTGGCTTTGAAGAACGCCCCCGACAGTTCGATGATCCACTCGGTGGACTTCCACGCGGCAACGGGGCCGGGAGGCGGCGCGGCCGCGCTCCAGGTCAATCCCGGCGATGGGAAGTCCATGAGCTTCAAGGCGCTGGTTCCGGGGCTGTATGTTTACCACTGCGCCACCCCCATGGTGGCCGAACACATCGCGAACGGCATGTATGGCCTGATCCTGGTCGAGCCCGAGGGCGGGCTCCCGCCCGTCGATCACGAATTCTATGTTATGCAAGGCGAGGTCTACACCGATGCGGCTTTCGGGCAGCATGGCAGCCAGGAGTTCAGCGTCGAGAAGCTGCTCGACGAACGACCGGAATATTTCGTGTTCAACGGCTCGGTCGGCGCCCTGTCGAAGCTCCATCCGCTTCACGCGAAAGTCGGTGAAACGGTTCGCATCTTCTTCGGGGTTGGCGGACCGAATTTCACCTCGTCTTTCCACGTCATCGGTGAGATCTTCGACAGGGTGTACAATCTTGGCAGCTTCACGAGCCCGCCGCTGCAGGGCGTCCAGACCGTGACGGTTCCGGCCGGAGGTGCAACGGTCGTCGAGTTCAAGGTCCTCGTTCCCGGAAACTATACGCTGGTCGATCATGCACTGGCCCGTGCCGAGCGGGGGCTTGCGGGTATCCTCACCGTCGAGGGGCCGCCCAATCCGGAAATCTTTAACGGGAAGGTCGATCCCGGGATGGGCCATTGATGGCCGGACTGCCTGGGTGTTCCGGAGCAAGGTGCGCAATGACATCGTCTGGGCCGATACCGACCCGTGTCGCAATTAAGCGAATTTACGACCCACCTTCGACGGAGGACGGGACCCGAATTCTGGTGGACCGTCTGCGGCCGCGCGGGGTCAAGAAGGAGACCGCCGCGGTCGACCACTGGCTGAAGGAGATCGCCCCCGGCACGGCCCTGCGGCGCTGGTTCGGGCATAGGCCGGAGCGCTGGGAAGAGTTCAAGCGACGCTACGCCGAGGAGCTGGAGGCAAACCCGCGCGTCGGGGAGCTGCGTAAGCTTGCCGAGGAGGGTCCGCTCACGCTGCTTTACGCCGCCAATGACCCCGTTCGCAACAATGCCGCCGTGCTTGCCGCATATCTGCGCAGCGGCGTCACATCCGAGCGGACATCGCAAGGTGGATAGCGCCGCCTTGGCGCGCGCCGTTCACGTGACCTCGATCGTGGTCTGGATCGGCGGCGTCGGTTTCGTAACAACCGTGCTGCTCCCGGCTGTGCGCCGCGCCCATGCTCCGGCCGAGCGCTTGGCGGCCTTCCTGCGGTTCGAAAATTCGTTCGTCTGGCAGGCCAGGATCAGCGTCCTGCTCGCAGGTGCGAGCGGTCTTTATATGATCGATCAGTTGGGCTTATGGAGCGCCTTGCGGGGACGGCCGGTTCTGGTGGCTGCACACGATGATCGGCCTGTGGCTCGTCTTCATGCTGATGCTATTCGTCCTCGAGCCGCTTTTCCTGCACCGCCGCTGGGAGACCGCCACCCGCGACGATGGCGCGGGCCGGGCTTTCGATCGGGTGCAGCGGATGCACCGGATCCTCTTCGTTCTGAGCCTTCTCGTGGTGTTCGTGGGTACGGGGGGCGCACATGGACTGTTCTGACCAGCCGAACCAGAGCAGCGCAGCGATCTTCACCGCCTCGGCCGCGACGTAGACCGGGTGAAGGTTCGACGACGGCACGTCGGCGCCGGCGATGCCCCCCGTGGTGCGGAGATCTTGCGCGACAAGAAGCCAGACGTCTCCGCCAGCACGAACAAGCCCGGAACGGCGAGGGCTGCCCACCAGCGAGACCGAGCCCGCAGCACGAGGCCGACGAGAATCGCCAATGCTAACCGGTTGTAGACCCGAAAGGCGACTCACTCGAGCACGACGGACAAGGATACAGATGACGCGAGGAACTTCGCCGGAGTCGCGACGAAGCGATGCCCACCGCCATCCCGGCCCAGAAGAGGGAATGCCTGAGCGCACCGGCGCGGAAATCCGTTTGCATCAACATTCATGAACACTCGGCCAAAGCTCGCTTGGGCCGAATCGGTCCGGTCCGCGGCTTCGCGCCAGAACTCGACGAAGAAGCCGACGGAGCCCCTGGATCCACCTTATGCAGCACTATCGGCACGACCACGCCGGGCGGCGCATCGGGGGGAGAGGACCTGCTCCGAGCGGGGCCGAAGCGGGTCGGTGATCCCATAGATTAACTTCCCTTCGAGCACACCGATTCGGCCCCAGGAACCCGCGGTGATGCTGTGCGCCTTGAGCAATCCCGCCGGAACTGTCGCTTCGGTAAAGGTCGGCGTGCGGCGATATGGCTTCAGACCTTCGGGCAGGGTCGCCATCGATCAGTCTCGATGGGGTTCAGCGCTGAAGCTCGCCGCCTTGCCGGCGACGCCATTCCATGCGTCGGCGTCGGTCGGCGGATCGCCCTTGACGGTCAGGTTCGGCCATACGGCGGCATAGCGCGCGTTCAGCTCCAGCCATTCCGGCGTGGCTCGCGCATCGCTGTCGGGAAAGATCGCTTCGGCCGGGCATTCCGGCTCGCAAACTCCGCAGTCGATGCACTCGTCCGGGTGAATGACCAGCATGTTCTCACCCGCATAGAAGCAATCGACCGGACAGACCTCGACGCAATCCATGTACTTGCACTTAATGCAGTTCTCGGTAACGACATAGGTCATGGTGGGCTCCCGGTCTTGGCGAGCGCGGCCGGGCTCGACGCAGTTCGGCGCGGCGGGAGTTCTCCCTTGCTCGCAGCGATGCCGAATTGCAGGCTCTGGCCGATGATCTCGGACTTGGCGACGAAGAGCGCCGCAGCGTCCGGCGGACAGATCGCCTCAGCCGTCTCGCGGAATAGATGTAGCCATTGAACGAAGTGCACGGTCTGGATTTCAGACAGCCGCACGTGCGTGGCCATCGGGGTCCCCTTGAACCGGCCGGTCATTTGCGTCACCGACGACCAGAAGTCGCACAGCTTGGCCAGGTGGGCGTCCCAGTCGCCGATCACGCGATTGAAGATCGGCCCGAGTGCCGGGTCTTCCCGAACTTTGCCGTAAAAAGCGTGCACGAGGTCGTGGATCATCTCCTCGGTGACGCCGACCGCAACGCCGGGGCCGACTCGCGCCCGCAGAGGGCGAGGTTGTTCAATCGAGGGCATCGGAATTGACAAGCTCCAGCTCATCTCAAAACAAGTATATAAGATACTCCTTAATGCTTGGCCAGGGGGATCAGCGGCCGTCAATTCCTTGACGGCTTCGGCCGAGAAACGGTGTTCGTGGCCCGCCTCGATCCCAAAGATGTCGCCTGGCACCCGACGTGATGCATGAGAATCGCCGCCGCGCGTAGAGAGTTGTGGGCGCTTCGGCCAAGGCGCGAGGCTGCTTAGGCCATCACCGGATCTGCTCTCACTCTGACCTCACTACCGGCCTTGATCACGTCCGCCGCCTTCTCAGCGATCATCATCGTCGGCGCGTTCGTGTTGCCGCTCAGGAGCACGGGCATGATCGACGAATCGGCGACGCGCAATCCATCGATGCCGTGGACCCGCAACTGAGGGTCCACCACCGCGCTGTCGTCGACGCCCATCTTGCAGGTTCCGACGGGGTGGTAGTCACAGCATGCATACTGCCGGACGTGTGCCATGATGTCGGCGTCGCTCCGGGCTGCACGGCGTCCGGACGGACCCTTTGATTGGCCCGATCTTCGCCGAGAGGGTCGGGAACTGGGACGCGCATATCGAAAAACCACGTGTCTTCTGGTCTTCGGTCGCGTTGATGTCCGGGCGGTATCATGGCTCACCGATGCAGGCGCATCTGTTGCTGCCGGTCGAAAGCATGCATTTCAGTCGCTGGCTTCAGCTGTTTGAGGACACTGCCGTTCATATCTGCCCGCCGGCTGCAGCTGCGCACTTCATTGAGCGAGCTCGACGGATTGCTGAAAACATAGAGATGGGCATAGCCTCTCAGCGCGGCGTGATCAGGGCCCCGCGACGCCAGGTTCCTGTACACGCCGACGAGATCGGGAGCGGGGCTGATGGCTGAACGATGCCAAGGCAGCAGCGGAATCGTCTGCGCCAGGCGGGCTCTCGCTCGATCTTCATTTTGAAAGGAGGCACTCAATGACTGACGCTATGTACCCACAATCGACGGGCGACACCGCCCGCAAGAGACCGGAACTTGCGCCCGAGGCGGAGGCGGCTTTCCAGGCTTTCAGCCAGAAAGTGTTCGCAGACGGTGCTCTCGCGGGCAAGACGAAGCAACTCATCGCTGTGGCGGTCGCTCATGTCACGCAATGCCCGTACTGCATCAAGGGGCATACCAAGGCGGCACTGCGCGCCGGTGCGACGCCTGAGGAGCTGATGGAGGCGGTCTGGGTTGCGGCGGAGATGCGTGCCGGCGGTGCCTATGCCCACTCGACTCTGATGCTGGACACGATCGAGGCGAGCTCTCGAAAAGCACCTGAGGGGACCTGAGGCCGCGCCGATGACCGGATGGTGCAGGAGGCGAACGCCCCGGTGCCGAGGTCCATGGGCAGCCTGTGGCATGGAGCCGCATAGCCGGGGCGAGCGCGGAAGTAAGCTGATGAGGGATCGTCGACCATCGAACGGAGCGTCGGTAAGCGGCGGAGCGCGGGAGCAACGCTAATGGCAAGAGCTGCATCGGTCATCGACTACCGCGACCTTGCGCGTCGGCGGCTGCCACGTTTCTTGTTCGAATACATTGATGGTGGGTCCTATGCCGAGGTAACGCTCCATCGGAATATCCGGGATCTGGCGGATGTGGAACTGCGCCAGCGCGTGCTGCGCGACGTGTCTCAGCTCGATCTCTCCGTTGAAATGTTCGGGCAGATATTGTCCAAACCCGTCGCGCTTGGGCCCATCGGGCTCGCCGGCATGAACGCCCGACGAGGGGAGGTCCAAGCCGCTCGGGCCGCCGTGGCGG
The DNA here is from genome assembly GCA_038199665.1 of Hyphomicrobiales bacterium. Lineage (GTDB taxonomy): Bacteria > Pseudomonadota > Alphaproteobacteria > Rhizobiales > Beijerinckiaceae > Lichenihabitans. The sequence continues at coordinate 1,416 of JBBPYT010000152.1, read as the reverse complement.
CGGGCGTTCCGTTCTGCCTCTCGACGGTGTCGACCTGCTCGGTTGCAGAAGTTGCGGCTGCCGTCAAGCAGCCGTTCTGGTTTCAGCTCTACATGATCCGGGATCGCGCCTTCATGCGCGACCTTCTTGCCGCCGCCGCAAGCACCGGCTGCGCGGTACTCGTCTTCACGGTCGACATGCCGGTCCCCGGCACACGGTATCGCGACTATCGTTCGGGATTGGCCGGAGCGCCGGGGTTGAATGGAAGCTTGCGCCGTGGCTTTCAAGCCCTGCGGCGGCCCACCTGGGCCTATGACGTGGGTTTGCGAGGGCGGCCGCATTCACTCGGTAACGTGGCACCGGTCCTCGGACCGGATACCGGATTGGAGGACTTCTTTGCCTGGATGCGCAACAACTTCGATCCATCGGTCACGTGGAGGGATCTTGATTGGGTGCGCAACCAATGGTCCGGGCCAATCGTGATCAAGGGCATTCTCGACAGCGCGGACGCGCGATCCGCGGCCGAACTCGGCGCGGATGGCATCGTGGTCTCCAACCACGGTGGCCGCCAGCTCGATGGCGTACCCTCGACGGTAAGGGCGCTTCCACCGATCGTCGACGCCATCGGCGATCAAGTGACGGTGCTTGTCGACGGTGGCGTGCGATCCGGGCTCGACGTCGTCCGCATGCTGGCGCTTGGCGCAAAAGGGATCCTGCTTGGACGCGCCTGGGCCTACGCACTGGCCGCTGGAGGGCAGGCAGGCGTGGCTCACATGCTGGAGCTCATAGATGCGGAGATCCGCGTCGCAATGGCTCTCACCGGCTGCACCAATATCGCCTCCATCGATCACGAGATCCTCGTCGAGAACATCGGATCGACGCGGACCGATGGCACGCTACCAACCGCCGCTGTTCGGAGGACATCCTAAACATCCTGCCGGATGGTGCTGAACGTCCCCTGGGGCGTTCACGCCTGACCGTCTCCACCGGCGGAATGGGCCAACGCGTGGTCGCGCCGCCAGCCTTGGCGTACCGGATGCAACTACGTTCCTGCAAACGGTAAATCAACTGGAGATGTGGCAGGCCCGTCCCAGGTCCGTGCTGCGACCATGGCGCAGCAGGAAACCTTGAACATGTTGACGCGCTCGGGCGACACGCTGTCGGACGACGCTGCCCAACCGGACCAGGTCGCGCATGGCCCCGTGATCGGCGTCAGGCACCCAGACGGACGCCAGCTCTCCGGCCCGATGAAGACGGGCCAGCATGGTGGCGTCACGACGGTCTGTCTTCACCCGAGCGCCAGGCTTCATCGGAATCAGCGACGGCAGCTCCTGCACCGCCGCCAGATGTTCCTCTGCCATCGGCAGCAGGTGCTGGGCGAAGCTCTTGACCAGGGGATCTTGGCCGCCTCGGGCTTTTGCTGGAAGACTGCGATCT
>JBBPYT010000151.1:0-5004 GCA_038199665.1 Hyphomicrobiales bacterium | reverse complement strand
CGCCTTGGAAAATAGCAATATCCGTCAGCCCTTTGCCCGAGCGGGCGTGCAGCACGCGGAAACCCGAAAAGCCGAGATCGGGAATGTTGTCGGGAACCGCGACCTTGCCGAAATCGAATTGCCCCGCACTGTAGGACAGGCGACCTACGGTGCCGTTCTCGACGATGTTGATCGTTACGGGAGCAGCAAAGAGGTAACCGCGATGCAGCGGCTCTATGACGAAGCCCGTAGCCTCGTTCGCCCAAACGGCTGTGCCCGTTTTTGGCCTGATCGCCACATACTGATCGTAGGTCAGGTTCGAAAACGGGGCCGGTAGGGATGGTCCCCTGACCTTGTGCGGCTTCTTCGCGAGCTCCCGGGCGAGGTCGACCACGATGCCGAACTCAAACGGATGCGCTGGCTGTTCGTCGCTCGTAGCCGGCGACGTCTCCGCAGCGGCTGGAGACAATCCGGTCCATAGTCCGGCGGCTGCCCATCTCAGAAGCTCGCGGCGTGCGATCATCGGCCAACTTATCGGTGATAAAGGCATGCGACGTCCAGACCCCGAGCGCCGCGGGCCGCTCGGCGTTTTATAACCCAGATCGATCCGTTCGCGAGACGTTTTTGACACGCGGCAGCTCGCGACATATCCGGAACCGGTAAATGATTGCCCGTTCGATCCGGCGCTTTGCAGATCGCGTTCGGGTTGTTCTTCCGCCAGGGACTATCGACGATGACCGCGTCACGACGTTGCCTCGCCCTCATTCTTGCCGCCGGCGAAGGCACGCGCATGCAATCGGCGGTTCCGAAGGTGCTGCACAGGCTTGCCGGGCGTACGATGCTGTCGCACGTGGCCGGCATGGCCGGTTCGGCGCGGGCCAACGCGGTGGCCGTCGTGATCGGGCCGAACCGCGACGATGTCGCAGCGGAAGCGCGAAGAGTCTTGCCGGACGCCGAAATCTTCGTCCAGGCCGAGCGGAACGGGACCGCCCATGCGGTGCTGACGGCGCGAGACGCCATCGCGCGCGGGTTCGACGACATCCTGATCCTCTACGCCGACGTTCCGCTCGTCGCGCCAGAAACCTTGTGGGAGATGCGACAGGCTTTGGCGGGCGGCGCGCAGGTGGTCGCGCTCGGCTTCGAAGCGGCAAATCCGCACGGATACGGTCGTCTCCTGATCGCCGATGGAGAATTGCAGGCGATTCGCGAACACAAAGACGCGAGCCCGGCGGAACTCGCCACCACGTTCTGCAATTCCGGCCTGATGGCGATCGCCGGCGATTGCGCGCTCGAGATATTGGGCCGGATCGGGCGGACCAACGCGCAAGGCGAATACTATCTCACCGATGCGGTGGAAGCCGCGCGGGCCGATCACCGGCGCTGCATCGCCCTCGCAACGACCGAAGGTGAGGTGATGGGCGTCAACGACCGCATCCAGCTCGCAGCCGCCGAGGCCGTGCTCCAGGCCCGTCTTCGCGCCGATGCGATGCGAAACGGCGCAACTCTGGTCGCCCCCGAGACGGTGTTCCTGTCGCACGACACCCGGCTCGCCCGCGACGTTGTCGTAGAGCCCCACGTGGTCTTCGGGCCTGGAGTGAGCGTCGAAGATGGCGCCGTCATTCATGCGTTTTCGCATCTCGAAGGCGCCCACGTAGGCCCCGGAGCGAGCGTCGGCCCCTTCGGTCGGCTGCGGCCGGGGGCGGTGTTGGGCCAAGGGGCAAAGATCGGAAATTTTGTCGAGCTGAAGAATGCTAGGGTCGAGGACGGGGCCAAGGTCAACCATCTCACCTATATCGGCGACGCACGGGTCGGGGCCGGTGCGAATGTCGGTGCCGGGACGATTACCTGCAATTACGATGGCTACGGCAAGTTCCACACCGACATCGGGGCGGGCGCCTTCATCGGCTCCAATTCGTCTCTCGTGGCGCCGGTGCGCATCGGGGCGGGCGCTTATGTTGCGTCGGGCTCGGTGATTACCGAGGATGTGCCCGGCGACGCCCTGGCGTTCGGCCGCAGCAGGCAATCCAACAAGGAGGGGCGTGCCGCAACCCTGCGAGCCGAGCGCTCCCGGAAAGGCTAGGTTGATTTTGAACTGCATTTCTGCAGACGCACGGTTTATAGACTCTTCTTGATCCGCCTGAAGCGAGACAAACAAATGTGCGGCATTGTAGGCATTCTAGGAACCGGTCCGGTGGCGGACCAGATCGTCGATGCCCTGAAGAGGCTCGAATATCGCGGCTACGATTCGGCCGGGATCGCGACGCTCGAGAACGGCATCCTTACGCGCAGGCGCGCGCCCGGCAAGTTGAAGAACCTCGAGCTGCGCCTTTCCAAGGAACCTCTGAGCGGCGCGATCGGCATCGGCCACACCCGCTGGGCCACGCACGGACGCCCGAGCGAGACCAATGCGCATCCCCACGCCAGCGAACGTCTGGCTGTCGTGCACAACGGAATCATCGAGAACTTTCGCGAGTTGCGGCAAGAATTGATCGCCAAGGGCCATAGCTTTGCGACCGAAACCGATACTGAAGTTGTGGCTCATCTGGTTACCGACGAACTCGAAGCCGGCAAGAGCCCCAGTGAAGCGGTCTCGGCGGCGCTGCCGCGTTTGCGCGGTGCGTTTGCGCTCGCCTTTCTGTTCAATGGCCGAACGGATCTTCTGATCGGGGCCCGCCGCGGTGCGCCTTTGGCGGTCGGCTTCGGCGAGAGCGAGATGTTCCTCGGCTCGGACGCGCTGGCCTTGGCGCCTTTCACGGACGAGATCGCCTATTTGGAAGAGGGCGATTGGGTGGTCCTGCACCGCAGCGGCGCCGAATTCTACGACGAGGCCAACCGGCGCGTCAGCCGTCCGGCGCAGAGGAGCTTGGCGAGCGCCTTGCTGGTCGACAAGGGCAATTACCGCCACTTCATGGCGAAGGAGATTCACGAACAGCCGGAAGTCGTAGGGCGGACCCTGGCCCATTACCTCGATCTGTCCGCCGGTACGGTGGCACTGCCTTTCCCACTGCCGTTCGACCCTGCTGCGATCGATCGCCTCACCGTGTCGGCCTGCGGCACCGCCTTTTACGCCGGACTAACCGCGAAATACTGGTTCGAACGCCTGGCGCGGTTGCCCGTCGACATCGACGTCGCGTCCGAGTTCCGTTACCGCGAAGCCCCCTTGCCGAAGAACGGCGTCATGATCGTGGTGTCGCAATCGGGCGAAACCGCCGATACGCTGGCCTCGCTCCGCTACGCCAAACAGAACGGGCAGCATGTCCTCTCCGTGGTCAATGTGGCGACATCGACGATGGCGCGCGAAAGCGACGTCGTGGCCATGACCTTGGCCGGCCCCGAGATCGGGGTTGCGTCGACCAAGGCGTTCAGTTGTCAGCTCGTCGTGCTCGCTTGCCTGGCTCTGGCCTTCGGACGCGCCCGCGGCACAGTCTCCCGTGACGACGAGCGTCGCTTCGTCGACGAATTCATGGCGCTTCCAGGACTGATGGCCGAGGCTCTGAAGCGCGAGCGGGACATCGAGCAGGTCGCCCACGAGCTCGCGCGGGCCCGGGATGTCCTCTATCTCGGCCGGGGCTCCAGCTATCCGCTGGCGCTCGAAGGCGCGCTGAAGCTCAAGGAACTTTCCTACATTCATGCGGAGGGCTATGCGGCGGGCGAGCTCAAACATGGTCCGATCGCACTCGTGGACGAAGATCTGCCGGTGATCGTCATCGCGCCGCCCGATCACGTGTTCGAAAAGACCGTGTCCAACATGCAGGAGGTCGCGGCGCGCGGCGGCCGCCTGATCCTGATCGGCGACGACCGGGCCGCGGAGGCCGCGGCGGTCGAGATCAGAGCGACCATCGCCATGCCGGATATGGCGCCGACGTTCGCGCCGATCGTCTATGCGGTTCCGATTCAGTTGCTGGCCTATCATACGGCCGTGATCATGGGCAAAGATGCCGACCAGCCGCGCAATCTGGCGAAGTCGGTGACGGTGGAGTAGGGCCTGCTGCACAGCCGATCAGGTCGGAGCAGCGATGGATCGATAAGGCTCGGGGGTTTTTGAAGTCAGGGGGAAGCGTTCTTTGCCACGCTTGCCTTTACCCTCCGGCCAGTAGTTTTACGGCGGTATCCCGCTCGAACAAGTACAGGAGCCGCCGCAGTGCGGCGCCGCGCGAACCGGTGAGGCCGGGATCGTCTGCCACGATGCCGGCCGCTTCGGCACGCGCCTCCTCCAGCAGGTGGCCATGCAGGTCGAGCCGCGCGACCCGGAAGGCGGGCATTCCGGATTGCTTGGTGCCGATCAATTCGCCTTCGCCGCGCAGGCGCAGGTCTTCCTCGGCGATGCGAAACCCGTCCTCCGTGGCCCGCATGGTTTCAATGCGAGCCTTGGCAGCCTCGCCGAGTGGTCCCTTGTAGACGAGAAGGCAGACCGATCTGCTCTGACCGCGGCCGACCCGGCCGCGAAGCTGATGCAGTTGCGCGAGGCCGAACCGCTCGGCATGTTCGATCACCATGATGTTGGCTTCAGGAATGTCGACGCCGACTTCGACGACCGTCGTCGCCACCAGAACCGGGGTGCTGCCTTGGGCGAAAGCCGCCATCGCGGCGTGGCGCTCCGCCGTCTTCATCTGCCCATGAATCAATCCGACCCTGTCGCCGAAGGCTTCGCGAAGATCCGCGAAGCGTGCCTCTGCGGCCACGAGGTCGGTCGTTTCGCTCTCGGCCACGAGGGGGCAAACCCAGTAGACCCGGGCGCCTTCGGTCAGGGCCCGGCCGATCGCGGCGAGGATCTCTGGCATCTGCTCGACCGGCTTCGCCCGCGTATCGATCGGCTTTCGCCCGCCGGGCTTCTCACGGATGAGCGAAACGTCCATGTCGCCGAACAAGGTCAGCACGAGCGTGCGCGGGATCGGCGTTGCGGTCATCACCAGAAGGTCGGGGGCCTTGCCCTTGTGGCTCAGCGCGAGCCGTTGCGCGACCCCAAATCGATGCTGCTCGTCCACGATGACGAGTCCAAGGTCGCGGAAACGGACCTCTTCGCTG
>JBBPYT010000150.1:0-7532 GCA_038199665.1 Hyphomicrobiales bacterium | reverse complement strand
GTTGCGCCACCGGCCGGCTCACGCCGCGCCGCTCGCCTCGATGCGTTCACCGTCTCTCAAGCGTCGTTGTTTTCCTCCAGGTGGAGGTCGGTCTTCTCGGTCTTCTCCAGTTCCTGCCCAAACTCGAGAGGGATGCTGCGCCATTCCGAATCCTCCTCGTCGGCCGCCGCAGCGGGGGCCGCAGGCGCTTTCGCCCCAGGGGGCGCGACGGAGGACGCGAGCGGCGAGACCGGCAGCACGTCGGCGGGAGGTGCCGTCCGGGCCGGGGCGCTGCTGGGGGGCTTGACGCCGTCGCGCAGGGGCTGATGGACGCGCTGGCCGTTGACGTCGAGGGTGAAGTAGTCAGTGCCGGCAGGGGCCTCGAACTCGAGGTAGGCGGGGACGCCGGTGCCGGCGTAGTCCTTGAGCACGCGACCATCGGGGGCGAGGATGCGACCCGTCTCGGCGACGCGGGCGTTCTTGTCCACGACCTCCGCGAAGATCTCTTCGAGCATGCGCATCTCGGCGGCGAGCTTGTGGTCCCAGAGATCGACGTCGGTGCCGGTGTCGAGGTCGTCGAGCTCGGTCATCTGCGCCTCGTTGACGCTGTCTCCGACGCCGATCAGCACGAACTTGACGGGGTGGCGGCGCCCGGCGGCGACGTCCATCGCCAGGCGCTTGCTGTAGGCGATGACCGCGTCGAGGTCGTGGAGCTCGCCGTCGGTGATGAAGACGTAGAAGCCCCACGGCGCATCGCGAAAGCGCTCGACGAAGTAGCGCACGGCGGGGAGCAACTGCGTGCCGGTGCCGAAGTCTTTGGGGGCGCCGAAGACGTGCTTTTCGGCCTGGTCGGCGGTGAGGTCGCCGAGGACCTCGATCTGCCCGCCTCCAGGGCCAACGGACCAGTAGATGCAGGTGGTGCCGCCATCGGCGTCGATCTTGCGGGCGAGGTAGGCGCAGATTTTCTGGGCGACGGGCGTGATCTCGTTCTGAGACTTCTTGGGCCCGCCGAAGATCGGCGAAAGCGGACGGTTGGTCTCGACGCCGTAGAGCTTGCTCATGGAGCCGGAGCCGTCGAGCGCGATGCCGGTCTGCGCGCCTTCGCGGTGCGGTTCCATGAGGATGGTGGCGACGACGCGCATCTTGCCGCCGCCGGCCGGGTAGACGTTGACCTCTCCGAACGGCTCGACGACGTGTTTGAGTTGCGACATGGGTGCTTCTCCCCAATGAGACGGTACATCAGCTTGTTCGTCCGCTCTGGTGAATCATTTTACTCGGGAGGAACGCGAAAGAGGAGCGCGAGGGAGGCTTCTGGGAGAATTCTCCGTTGTTCGTCCGAGCGAGGAGGAAGGGAGATGATGAAGGAGAGCGGCCCATCGAGAACGTCTGGTCCCGGTGAGGGAAAGGGGGCATAACGTGGCGGAGAACCTGACGCAGGTGAGGGAAGAGGAGGCCATGAGCCACGATCTTGCGCAGGAGAACGAGGTCCTGGAAGAGTGGCGGTGGATCATGCAGGAACGCGGGACGGGCCGGCGCCTTGCCAGGGGCGGCGGGGTTGTACTGCGGCACGGGAAACTCGAGGCGGGCGGTGACCTGGGTGGTGCAGCGCGGGGCGGGCGCGGGGACGGGCGCGGCGCTGGCGCGCGAGGCGAGAGCCGTCAGGGCGATGGCGAACGCGATCGAGTGGTGAGGACGCAACATGGACAGGGCCTCCAGAATGGCTCCGAACAGATGGCATCCTACCTTGTCGGGGCGACGCGAGCCATCGAGAACGGGCGGGTTGTTACCGGGGCGTTACGTGGGAACGTCTGCAAGGCTCGGCAGCCCAGTCTCGAAGGGCCTCTCCGGCGCCCCGGCGCCGGCAACCAGCTTCGCCGGGCTCCCGCGCCAGGTCGTGTTCGCGTTAGCGTTGTACTGGACGGGTTTCAGCAGTCAGCGAGGCGGATGATCGGCGCCACGACTCCGTAGCGCGGCCAACGTGTCGGCCTGCTGCACGTGTTCCGATGCTGCCTCCGCTTCGGTCGCAACCACGAGCAATCGTGCATCCGAGGATAGTCCGAGGTGCTGCCGTACGGGACCGGCAAAAGGACCACGGAATGCGGCCAGCAGCCCGGCGACTCCTGCGGCCCCGCTGGGGCCGGTGCGAATGCCGCACGAGAGCAGTTCGGACGCCGCGGTTGTTGCCCACGAGTCCTCGATGGCAAGGCAACAGCTTACCCCCGCCTGCAAGTTTGCGAACGCGGTCAGGGACACTGTCCCGCATTGGAGGACGCTCATCGCGGACACCTGGCTTGCCGAGACAGCGATTGGCTCCCCGGCAGCAAGGGCTGCCATCACGCAGGCCGCGGCCCCCGGTTCGACCACGAGGACGCGTGGGGACCGGCCGCGCCGGGTGAGCCGGGCCCAGCTCGTGCTCGCCGACGCCAATCCGCCAACGCCCGCCTGGACCGCCACCGCATCGATGCGGTCGTCTCCGGATTGCGAAAGCTGCTGCTCGATCTCGGCGAACGCCGTCGTGTACCCGGCCGTCACCTGTCTCGGGACGACGTCGGATGCCGAGCGTGCCGTGTCGCTGACGAGCAGCGAGTCGGCGGTGCGTGCGGCTGCCAAGGCGGCATCGACGGCTGCGTCGTACACTCCGTCGATGACCACCAGCTCGGCGCCTTCCGCCTCGATGGCCTGGCACCGGCCCGGCGACACGAAGCTCGGAACGAAAATCCGCGCGTCGAGGCCGAGCCAGCGCGCCACACGCGCGACCGCGCGTCCGTGGTTGCCATCGGTCGCTGCCATCAGCGTGAGCGGACGCAAGGGCGATGCCCAGGACTGCAAGCCTTCATACGAGAGCGAACCGTCCGGGAGCGGGCCGAGCCGCTCGCGAAGCGACGCGTACGCCGCCCAGGACGCACCCAGGACCTTGAAGGACGGCAGCCCGAACCGCGAGGTCTCGTCTTTGACGAAGACCTTTGCGACGCCGAGGAGTTCGGCAAGTCGCGGCGCCTCCACGAGCGGCGACTCGCGATAGCCGGGAAGCCGGCGATGGAAGTCGATGGGCCGATCCGAGTTGCCCGAATCCGGCGGCTCAGTCGGGAGCCTCAAAAGCACGCGCATGATCGCTCCCCGTCATCCGGACGTAAGGTTCTGCTCCGCGATGCCACCTTGGCCGAGAGCAAACGCTTCCGCCGTCACCCGCTCCGCGCCAGGGGCCGCCCGATCGACGACCGGTCTGGCCGGATTTCCTCGCCAGGTGGTGTTCGGGGCCAAGATCTCGCCTTTCATCAAGTACGAATCCGGCTCGAGCACGACGTGGTCTCCCATGATCACGCCGTAATGGGTGAGCGACCCGGAGCCCAGCGTGCAACCCGCCCCGATCTTGATGTAATCGGATTTGAAGACTCCCTCTTCGAGAGAGTGCGGCCAAACGATGGAGAGCGCGTTCAAATTCGCGTAGTCGCCGATCTCGATCAACGAATACTCGGTCCAACGAACTCCGTCATCGAACACTTTCTTGCCCATTCGGGCCCCTTCGAGACGCGAGAAGACGTTCTTGAAGGGAGTTCCCGCGAACGCGGAGGCAATTTGCGTCAGTCCGAACAAATGCCAGTGCCGCTCGTGGAACCAGTAATATCTATCCAGTGCCAATGCGAGCTGCGGCTTCAGCCAGCCAAACCCCAGGCTCGCTCGTTCCACGAACCAGCCCCACAGGATTGCGAAGAAGAAAGCGAAGGCGGCAAAGCCGAACGCCGAAACCATGCCGTAACGAAGAGCATACACCAGGAAGAGTAGAGCGGAGAGCGCCACGACGTAGACCAGGAACCAGGTCTTCAGCAGAAAGAGAACGGCGGTAACGAAATTGTAGCGGTTCTTCGCCCGAAGCCGCTGCCGGCGGGTGGCGTCGTCCATCCTGGACATCTCCCTGTCCCGATTGACGGCACGCGGTATCTCGAAACTGGGAGACCCGAGCAGCCCGACGTTCTCGCGGATCGGGCCATCGATCGGCACCAGCGCCTTGGTCCCGATGAGGCAATTCGCGCCGGTTTTCCCCTCGACCGGGTAGCGGACGTAATTCCCCAGATAATTGTGGTCGCCGATCTTGACGGTGCCGAGTTTGAACGACGAATTCGAGGTCGTCACGTTGACCATCATCAGCCCGTCGGAAATCATGGTTCCGCTGCCGACGTCGCAGAGAAATGGATTGTCGTGTTTCTGATCTTCGCCGAAATTCGAGCCGCTCTGCACGATCTCGTTCAGGTTGTAGCCGAGCCAGCGCACGTAGTGGACGACGCCGCAGCTATCTCCGAAAAGACGGTTGTAGAAGGCGGAATTGCTGAGCCGCGCGATCGTTTGCTGGGCGAAGTAGTGTACGCCGTAGAGGACGTAGGTCTTATCTTTCTGGAGGAACAGGTTCAGGAGCCTCGGAACGACACCGATACCGAGCGCGCCGAGGCCGACAGCTCCGAAAAATCCGATGCAGGACACGAGCAGCATCCTGGCGGCCAGCCGCAGCAGGGCCTGTGTGTGGGCTTCCTCGGCGAACGGAGCGGCGCCGACCCATTGGTTGAAATCCGGCAACCACGCATAGGCGACCAGCACCGGGATCGGCAGTGAGGCGAACGCGGCGATCAGCAGCACGACGGCGTAGGTATACCGCCGCAACGGCGTGCAGGCCCTCGGCTCGACCTGGCAATAGTTTGCCGGGGTCTCCTGCGCCGGAGTCCCGTGGTAGTGCTTGCCGCGCGGAACGCGTTGCCCGCTGTGCAGGGACGAGGAATGTCCCAGCTGGGTGTCGTCCTCCATGGTCGTGTTGACGTCGAGGACGCTCGCTTCGCCGACAAATGCGTTCGCGCCGACGTGGATCGGCCCGGTATGAATGTAGTTCGACTGCGCCTTGTAGCCGAGGAGGATCGAGTCTTTCCTCAGGATGGTGTTGGGGCCGATGGAGATGAGATCGGTACACACGGGAATGAGTGCGGACTGAATCACCGTGTTGGCGCCGATCTTCGCCCCGAGAAGCCGCAGATAGAGATTGTAGAGGGGCCCGCCAAACTGAGCCATTGGCGCGCTGCGGATGAGGGCCTTGACGACCCAGAAGCGGAAGTATCGAAGACTCCAGATCGGGATGGCTTCTTGCTTCCACTTCCCGATCAGCAGCCATTTTGCCGCGATGGGAATGGCGCTGAGAAGCACGGAAAGCCCGAGGGCAAGAACAGCGATGCGCAGATAGGTTTCGCCAAGATCGGGCATCGCGGCATAGGTCCACTGGGTGCCGGCGACGACGACCCAAAGCCCGAGCGCGCTCCAGCCGACGTAGCAGGCAAGCTGGAGCGCGCCGCATCCATAGTAGGCGAGATCCGATGGAACGTGGAATGGCTCGCGGTGGGCCCCCGGCGTGCCCTGGTCCGGCGCCTCGGCCGGCAAGGAATCGATGTGACGGGCAAGCTTTTCGATCGTCGGGTTGAGGTAGACGTCCTGCATGGACACGGCCGAAATCTTCAGCCTCTTGCGGATCTCGGCTCCGAATCGGGCCATCAGCAGGGAATGGGCGCCGAGATCGTGGAAGAAGTTGTCTTCGACAGAAGCGCGCTCGATCTTCATGACCTCGGTGAGCGCGGCCACGAGTGCTTGCTCGGTATCGGTCCGCGGGGCGACGAACTTGCTGGTCGAGGCGGAGAAGCGCGGTCCCTTGGGCGCCGGCAGGTTCTTGCGATCGGCCTTGTTATTGGCCGTCATCGGGATCGTCGAAAGCTCTTCGAGGTAGCCCGGGACCATGTAGCCAGGCAGCTGTCTGCGCAGCGCCTCCGACATTTCGCTCGCCGAGACCTCCGGGGCCCCGTGCTTGCGGGTGTAATACGCCACGAGCTCCACCGCGCCCGGCTCGGGCTCGTAGGGATTGACCACCGCCTGGGCGATCTGCGGCAGCTGGGACAGCACGGCTTCGATTTCGCCGAGCTCGATGCGATAGCCGCGAATCTTGACCTGGGTATCGAGCCGGCCGTGAAACTCGAGCTCGCCGTCCTCGCGGATGCGGCCGCGGTCGCCGGTGCGATAAATGCGCTGCGAGGGATTGTTGGGCAGGTTCAGGAAGTCCGGAATGAACTGTTGCCTCGTGAGGTCCTCGCGGTTGAGATACCCGACGGCAAGCCCGATGCCCGCGATGCCGATTTCGCCGATCGCGCCGTCCGGGACCTCCTCGTCCTTGTTCTCGTCGAGGATGACCACCACGTAGGTCGGCAGCGGGGCCCCGATGGTCACCGGCTTGTCTGGGACCAGCCTCCTCAATGTCGAGCTCACCGAGCACTCGGTTGGCCCGTAGGCATTCAAGATGCTGCGATCCGGACGATGCCAGCGGACCACGAGATGGTGGGGAACGGACTCGCCGGAAAGAAGCACGATTCGCACGTCCGGCAGGTCCTGTTCGATCGTCGCCCACAAGGTCGGAACGCAGGGGAACACGGTCACCCGCTGCTTCAGCAGAAACGCGTGCAGATCGTTGCCGAAGAGGTTGGCTCCCGACTTTCCGGCAACGAGCGTGGCGCCGGCGATCAGGGGAAGCCAAAGGTCCTCGACGTGGAAATCGAAGGCAAGGGTTATCCCTTGATAGCAGCGATCCTCTTCGCGGATGCCATAGGCCTCTCCCGCGACCTTGACGAAGTTGCAGATGCCCGCGTGCTCGATCGCCACCCCCTTTGGCTTGCCCGTGGTGCCTGAGGTATAGATGACGTAGAAGAGCTGATCGCTCGACGCCGGGGCCTCGCCTTCGCCGAGGCGGGCAGGCGATTTTTCGTCGATCTGCTGTTCTGCACAGTCGAGCAATACTTGCTTGACGGCGAGCTCGGCGAGCTTCGCGCGAAACCGAGATACCGAAACGATCCCCTTGACGTTGGCATCTTCCAAAATGAAGGCGATCCGGTCGGTCGGAAAGCTGGCGTCGAACGGTACGTAGGCGGCGCCGATTTTCAGCACGGCCAGCAGCCCCACGTAGGAATGGATGGATTTGTCGAACAGCACGCCGATGCGGTCACCTGCCTTGAGGCCCTGGTCGAGCAGGTAGCGCGCGGCCTGATTGGCTCGATGGTCGAGCTCGCGAAACGTGAGGGCGACGTCCTCGGCGATGACCGCCAAATGATCGGACGGCACCTGGTCGCAGCGCTGCTCGAAGAGATGGTTGAGCCGTTCGCCCGGCTTCCAGCGAGGGGCGTTGTCCGCATTCTTGCAAACCAGCACCGTGACTCTCCCTTCGGCGAGCGAGTTGCGGCAGACGAATCGGCATTGTCCGGTCGGGCCAGTGGGCGAAGGAGGCCCGGAGCGGGGGCCCTTCGATGCGGTCTGGCGGGAACGATAGGCCGGAGCGGAAATTGGCCAGGGGGACCGCAGTCTGCGTCGGCGTTTTGACAATCCTATTCCGCCGGTTGGTGGAGGGCAAGTACAGGGGCCGCCAAGGGCACCTGCGCTGCCTGCGCGATGGGGAAGACGTCCAAGCCGTTGCCACCTTGCCACGCACCGCTCGCGCGGCAAGGTGGCACGGCGACTGGACCAAACGGAGCCGGGGGGGGGGG
>JBBPYT010000149.1:0-28395 GCA_038199665.1 Hyphomicrobiales bacterium | reverse complement strand
CGGTGCCCCGGGACCGGCAACGGCCTGCGCGGCCCAGGAGGCCGGCATTCGTTCTGGTTCAGCGATGAAGCGGCGGGCGAGATCGGAAACGATGGCGGCCGATTGCGCTCGCACCCTCACAATGCGCGGATGACGATACATGCGTGCGAACAGGAAGTGCTTGACGGCACGGCTTGCGTCTTGGCGCTCCCGCGACAGAGCGATGGCTGGGCTGCCGAGCCGCCTGATGGCCCAGCTATCCGGGGGTTTGGCCCCATCGAGCCGGCTGCGGCTTTCCGCGATGGCATCCTCGACAAAGACCCCGACCATTGTGCGGGCCAGGGCCCGCACGGTTCGCTCGCTACCAAGGCCCGGCGACTCGGCCGCGATCCGCGCCAGAATGTCGGCCAGGAAATCCACCGAATTCAAATCTCCGAGCTCGAATAGGCCGGCGTCCAGCCCGTCTTCGAGATCGTGGGCGTTGTAGGCGATGTCGTCGGCGACGGCCGCGACTTGCGCTTCGGCGCCGGCAAAAGTGTCGAGCGCCAACCCGAGCCGTGCATCCAGGTTTCCGATCACGGCCGGAATTGTGGACCGAGCTGCGGTCGAACCTCCCTCGCTCAGAAGCGGCCCCTTGCGCTTGACCAGTCCTTCCAGCGTCTCCCAGGTCAGATTCAATCCGTTGAAGGTCGGATAGCGCTTCTCCAACTCTGTCACGATCCGGATGGTCTGCGCATTGTGATCGAAGCCGCCCGCCGCCGCGACGCTCCGGTCGAGCGCCTCTTCCCCGGTGTGGCCGAAGGGGGAATGGCCGAGATCGTGGGCCAGTGCCAATGCTTCGGTGAGATCGCCCTCGAGATTCAGCGCCCGGGAGATCGTTCGCGCGATCTGCGCCACCTCGATCGTGTGCGTGAGCCGCGTTCGATAGTGGTCGCCTTCATCGGGGAGAAAGACCTGGGTTTTCAGAGCCAGACGGCGGAACGCGCCCGAGTGGATGATGCGGTCGCGGTCGCGCTGGAATTCGTTTCGGGTCGCGGATGGCGCTTCCGGCAGCAATCGTCCCCGGCTTTCGGATGCGCGAACCGCATAGGGCGCTTCCGTCAGGCCGGCATGACACACCGTCGCCCGTTCATTCTGCTTCACCTTTGTCCCCAATGCCCGGACAACAAAGAACCCTTCCTACCCCGCCGCAGACGGCATTCACACCACCGGCCATTGCAACCCTTCGCAGCCGGACATAGGTTTCGCCCCAACCGCCGATGTCGTGGTTCCGGATAACGTGTTAGCAATCACCGGTACAGCAGGCTGCTCGTTATCGATCGCGATGGTTCCAAGGCTGCGGGCCGCAGAGGCGCCAGCCCTGGAATTCTCGCATCAGCCTCACATCAGTTCAGTCTCACATCAGTGAGGAAGCTCACCATGAGCCAAATAGATACCTTGTCTTCAGTATCCCTGTCGCCCTCTGCCGCAGCGCGCGTCAACAAAGTCCTTTCCCAGGAGCCGGCTGGTTCCGCTTTGCGCGTTGCCGTGGACGGCGGCGGCTGTTCGGGGTTTCAGTATTCCTTCACCGTCGCGAGTGAGCCAAGTTCGGACGATCTCGTGATCGAGCGGGACGGCGCGATGGTGCTCATCGACCCGGTGTCGCTCGAATATCTGCAAGGATCTGAAATCGACTTCGTCGACGACCTGATCGGGCAGTCCTTCAAGATCAGCAACCCCAATGCCACCGCATCATGCGGGTGCGGCACGAGTTTTGCAATCTGAGGATCGCTGACCTCAAGTCGCAGGAGGATGGATCCATGCGCGCTCTGTTCATCGGACAGACCTACATCGATGTCACGCTGCTGACGGACAGCATTCCGACGGGGGATGCCAAAACAGTTGCGCAGGACTATGCGGTTTCGTTCGGGGGCAATGCGGTCACGGCCGCCTTCGCCTGCGCCAAGCTCGGCCACGTGCCCGATCTCCTGACCTCGGTGGCGGATGATTGGCTCGGCCGCATGTTTCTCGACATGGCGGCCCGGTATCATATTTCCGTGCACGGACGAAAGGTGCGGCGTTCCTCGCTGTCCTTCATCCTGCCCAATGCCGGCAAGCGCGCCATCCTTCGCGCCCGTGACGACGACTACATCCATCCCTTCCCGATGTTGAACGTCGACCAGGCCAGGGCCCTGCATCTCGACGGCCACCAGGCCGACGCGGCTTTGCACTTCGCGCGCCTGTTCCGTGACAGCGGAGTGCTTACCTCGCTCGACGGGGGTGGTCTCAGATCGAATACGCACGATCTTCTCGGTTACGTGGATGTCGCGGTGGTGGCCGAGCGGCTTTGCGAGCAGATGCGCATGACCGCGCTCGAGATGCTCGATTACCTGAAAGGCCGAGGCGTCAAGGTCGGCGGCGTGACCGAGGGCGAACGCGGCATGCTCTGGTTCGACGAAATGGGCGCGATCAGCCGCCTGCCCGCCCTGCCAATTCCGCCACACAAGATCGTCGACAGTTCGGGCGCCGGCGACATCTTCCACGGCGCCTACATGGCATCCTATCTGGGCGAGCCGCAGGCGCCCTGGCGCCATCACTTCGAACTCGCCCGCGCCGCGGCCGCCCACAAGCTTCTGCACCTCGGCAACGAAGCCGGGCTTCCCTCGCGCGCCGATGCCCTGACCGTCATGGAGTCCTACGGACGCCCATTCGATGCCGACCGAACGCACAGCGCCGGCGGGGCTGCGGCAACAGGGCTCCACGGCGCCGAACAGGTAGGTTTGGCGGCAAACTGAACCTGCAATCGGGGCAAAATCCCTCGCGTCAACCTCGTGCGTCGAGGCGCCGGGAGCAGCCGGCAACCGTCTTATCCGTCGTTTGATTTCCTCGCCGAGCGTGTGGTCTCGTGCGGTCGCGAGACGGCGTTGCGAGCCGTCCGCCCGCTTGCGGCCGGTGCTTCGCTGGTGAGGGGGAGGACACTGAGGGATCCGCCCGGGGTCTCGGCATTCCGGCAAGCTGCCCGTCGCGTCATCGCCAGTGCTCCCCGACCCATGCGACCGGGGGGATCGACTTGTAAAATTTCTTGTACCACCGGGCTGGCCACGCGCCACGCCAGGCTTCGTCCGGTCGGGGATGGCCGGTGAAGACGACGATTCTGGCGTCGGACGGCAGCGCCGGCGGTTTGAACAGGTAAAACGGCCAGGGCGCCAGGAGGCTGTGTTTGAAGCTCGGGCACCAACCAGGCGGCCAAAAGCTCAACGGTAGGCCGGACGCCTTGGTGACGTAGATCTGCTCGTTGTCGAAGCGGTACGACATGGCCACGGCATCCGCCTCGAAGTCGCTCACGAGATGCGCCGCCGAGCCGGCCCGAAAGCGCATCACCGAAGAGTTGCCGATGCCGTCCTTCCGCCCCTGCGTCCAATTGCGGACGAGGCAGAGCCGGCTCGGTTCGTGCTCGAAAAGCGGATCGATCAGTCCGGTGACCACCACGTCGAGATCCAGGAACAGCAGGTCGCCTTCCAGGCCGCCGAGGTCGGCCGCCCAGAGCGCCAGCTTCCGCCACGGGCCGGGTTTCAGCCCCGCCGGAAGGCGGATATCGGGGATCGGCTTGGCCTCGATCCCATTATCGAGGCCCCCGACGGGGTCCGTGAAGGCCACGAAGCGGGTCGGACGGGCGACGTTGCGCATGACGCCGCGATAGAGCCGGTTGACGTAGTCCGCGCCGTATTCGGTCCCCCACCGGATGCAGATGACGGTTTGCAAACCGGCTGCCGCTTCGGTCATCCGTTGTCTGGCAGGTTGAGGCGGATGTGCAGCTCGCGAAGCTGCTTCGGGGTGGCGGGCGACGGCGCTCCCATAAGCAGGTCTTCGGCCTTCTGGTTCATGGGAAAGAGCACGATTTCCCGCAGATTCTCCTCGCCGGCCAGAAGCATGACGATCCGATCGATTCCCGGAGCTATGCCACCGTGGGGCGGCGCACCGTATTGAAACGCGCGATACATGCCGCCGAAGCGCGTTTCCAGGTCCTCTGCCGAATAGCCCGCGATGGCAAAAGCCTTGCGCATCACGTCGGGCAGGTGGTTTCGAATGGCGCCCGACGACAGTTCCACTCCGTTGCAGACGATGTCGTACTGGTAGGCCAGGATATCGCGCGGGTCGCGCTTCTCCAGGGCCTCGAGGCCGCCTTGCGGCATCGAAAACGGGTTGTGCGAGAAGTCGATCCTCTTTTCGTCCTCGTTGAACTCGTACATCGGGAAATCGACGATCCAGCAGAACTCGAAGACGTTCTCTCTGATCAAGCCGAGTTCGCGGCCGATGCGGGTCCGTGCGGCGCCGGCCAGCTTGGCGGCCTTCGCCTCCGTGTCGCTGGCGAAGAACACCGCATCTCCGGGACCCACAGCGGCTCTGTCGGCGATCGCCGCCAGCACGGTGGGAGGAATGAATTTGGCAATCGGCCCACGGCCCACCGGCGTGCCATCCTCGCCATCGAGCACCACATAGCCCAAGCCGGCAGCGCCCTCGGCGCGAGCCCATTCGTTCAGCTTGTCGAAGAACGACCGCGGCTGCGAGGCGGCCCCGGGGGCCGGAATGGCTCGAACGACGCCGCCGTTCCTGATGACGTTCTTGAAGGCGTTGAAGGTCACATGCGGCGAAGCGAATTCCTCCGTGACGTCGGCGATGATCAACGGGTTGCGCAGGTCTGGCTTGTCCACGCCATATTTCAGCATCGCTTCGCGATACGGGATCAGCGGAAACTTCGGCGTGACCCGGCGGCCGCCGCCGAATTCCTCGAACACGCCGCGCAACACCGGCTCGACCGTGGCGAACACGTCCTCCTGCGTCACGAAGCTCATCTCGACGTCGAGCTGGTAGAACTCGCCGGGAGACCTGTCCGCCCGGGCATCCTCGTCACGAAAACATGGCGCGATCTGGAAATACCGATCGAAGCCAGCTACCATGATCAGTTGCTTGAACTGCTGCGGAGCTTGCGGAAGCGCGTAGAATTTCCCCGGGTGCACGCGCGACGGAACCAGATAGTCGCGCGCGCCCTCGGGCGACGACGCCGTAAGGATCGGGGTCTGGAATTCGGTGAACCCCTGCCCTTTCATGCGGTTTCGCAATGAATCGATGACCCGGCTGCGCAGGATGATGTTCTTATGCAGGCGATCCCGGCGCAGATCGAGGAAGCGATAGCGCAGCCGCGTTTCCTCCGGATACTCCTGGTCGGTGGCGACCGGCAGCGGCAACTCGTTCGCAGGACCTAGGACCTCGATATCCTCGACGTAGACTTCGACCTGCCCGGTCGGCATGTCGGAATTCTCAGTGCCGGCCGGGCGCCGGCGCACCGGGCCCTCGACCCTTATGACCCATTCCGCCCGTAACTTCTCGGCCTGTGGGAAGGCCGGCGAGTCCGGGTCGACCACGCATTGCGTGAGGCCGTAGTGGTCGCGCAGATCCAGGAAAAGTACGCCGCCGTGGTCACGGATCCGATTGCACCAGCCTGCCAGCCGCACGGTCTTGCCGATGTCGGTTTCGCTCAAAGCGCCGCAGGTGTGCGTACGGTAGCGGTGCATCGTGATCTTCCGGGGGATGAAGGGTAGCGCGCCGACGAGGTCAGGCGGGCGGCGAACAAAGGGCATGCCCGAAGGACGCTTGTCAAGCGACGAACCCTCGCCTTGCTCCGTGGAGCTGAGGGACTGCTCGCGCGCCGAAAACCTTTGCGCTATGGAAGCTTATGACAGTTATCGCCACAACCGACGAGCTTTCCGCGCTGTGCGGCCGCCTCGCCGCACATGCCTTCGTGACGGTCGACACCGAATTCCTCCGGGAAACGACGTTCTGGCCCAAGCTGTGCGTTCTGCAGCTCGCATCCGACGATGAGGGCGCTGTCGTCGACGCGCTCGCACCGAACCTGGATCTTAGGCCGTTTCTTGATCTGATGCGCGACCGCGACGTGGTCAAGGTTTTCCATGCGGCGCGCCAGGATCTTGAAATCGTCTGGAAGTTGGCGGGCTTTCTTCCAACGCCGCTCTTCGATACTCAGGTGGCCGCCATGGTCTGCGGCTTCGGCGACCAAGTTGCCTATGGCGAACTGGTGCAGGCGCTTTGCCGGACCGCGATCGACAAGTCGTCGCGATTCACCGATTGGTCGCGCCGCCCCTTGTCCGACGCCCAGATCGCCTACGCGCTGGCCGACGTGACTCATCTGCGTGACGTTTACCGGCTCCTGGTCGGCCAGCTGGAAAAATCCGGACGTTTGGCATGGCTGGCGGATGAAATGCGGACCCTGACCTCCATCACGACCTATGAGCAGCATCCTGAAAACGCCTGGGAGCGGTTTCGCGCCAAGGTGCGCCGTCCGCGTGACCTGGCCGTGCTGATGGAACTCGCGGCATGGCGCGAAACGGAGGCGCAGTCCCGTGATGTGCCCCGCTCGCGCATCCTCAAGGATGATGCGCTGCTTGAGGTCGCGGCTGCCGCCCCACGGACCCCAGAGTCGCTCGGTGAATTGCGCGCCGTCCCCCGCGGTCTCGATCGCTCGCGCATGGCAGTCGACCTTCTGGCGGCCGTCGAGCGCGGCCTAGAGCGCGACCCGAAAACCGTGCCGAAGATCGAACGCGATCGCCGGAACGGCGGGGGAGGCGGCGCCACTGTCGAGCTCTTGAAGGTGCTGCTCCGACAGGTGTCCGAGGCGCAGAGGGTCGCGCCAAAGCTCATCGCCAATGTCGAAGACCTGGAAGCGATCGCAACCGACGACCAAGCCGACGTACCGGCACTGACCGGCTGGCGGCGCAATCTCTTCGGGGCCAAGGCGCTTGACCTCAAGCATGGACGGCTGGCGCTCACGCTGGAAGACGGAAAGGTCATCGCGATCGAGTGGCAGGACGGCGAGCCGCCCTCGCCTTGACCCAGGCTGGCAGCCGGCGCACTCAGGTTCAGGCCGCGCCGCCGATCTTCAACTCCGCTTCCCGTCCGATCAGCTTGGCGAGCTGACGCAGGCGCGCCATCAGCCGGTCGCTCGCGAGGTCGCCCAGTTCAGGCGGCAACAACAGGACAAGCCTGTGCCTGTTGCAGCGCAGGCTCGTGCGCGGCAGGACGTCGGCCATCGCAGCGGATATCAGGTAAGCGACCCGCATGGCGGCACCTAGGATGCGCGCGCGGTCGAGCAGCCGGGCGGACACTAGGGCTCGGAGTTGCGGGCTGACATCTTCGTCGATGCTGATATGCCGGTAGGTGACGGCCAATGCCAGGTAGCCGCGGCCCGGATGGTCGACTCCGACGAAGGTGCCGTTGGCGATCATGTTCAGGGCATGGTCGCTGCGGTAATCCGGATGGGCTCGCCAGGCCATATCGGCCAGGAGGCAGGCGGCCCGGCGAAGCCGCTTGTCCTCGCCCGTCTCCTCGAGCTGCGCCGATTTCATGAACGTGTCGGTCCAGGCGCCCAGATCAACGCCGTGACCGGGGCTCCGAGAGCGCAGAACGTTCAGCCGGTGAGCGGCGGCGAGAAGCGGGTCCTCGTCGCGCTGCTCGGCGTCGAGCCGCTCGTAAAGCAGCCCTTCCCGGACGCCCTGTGCCGAAATGACGATCTCCTTGGGCCGGCCTTGCCTGATGACCTCGTCCAAGACCACCGCGCCGTAGGAAAGCAACGGACGCCGCGCCGAGGAAACCGCCGCAATGGAACTCAGGGCCTCGGCGTCGACCCGCTCGACGAGCCCGGCGAACGCGCCGGCTTCGGCCGCCGGGATGACGTAGCCGTGCATCACGTTCAGCGGGTAGTTGCGCTGTTTCATATGCAATTTGGCCAAGGCCCGCCATGTCCCGCCCACAGCGTAGAACGTGCGGCCGTTCAAGGTTTTGACGGGCATGGCCTTCGAGACATATTCCCGGGCGATCTTGAGCGCTCGTTTGGGGGAGTTTTTCGACATATCGGCTAGTGCGAGGCCTCCTAGCGGCAGTGAAACGCCGCGGCCGAGCCGCAGTTTCTTGACCTCGATGAGCTCGAGCGAACCTCCGCCGAGATCACCCACGACGCCGTCGGCCTTGTGGAAAGACGAAGCCACCCCGAGCGCGGACAACTCGGCCTCCCGAGTTCCGCCGATGAGCTTGATGTCCGCACCGATCGCCTTCGATGCGATTTGGATGAAGTCGGCTCCGTTCTTGGCGTCTCGCGTCGCGGCTGTCGCCAGCACGTGCACGTCCGCTATGCCCATGTTTTGGCACAAGATCCTGAAGCAGCGCAGGGCCGCCACGGCACGGTCCATGGCTTCGGGTGCCAGCAGGCCGGTCGTTGCGACGCCCTTGCCCAGGCCGCACAGGACCTTTTCGTTGAAGATGGGGGTAAGAGCGCGGGCCAAGCTTTCGTAGGCGACGAGGCGAACCGAGTTCGAGCCGATGTCGACAATGGCAACAGGCTCCCCGCCCCGAAGACCGGAATCGGACTCCCTCATCCGGTGGTCCGGCGCAGCTCCCTCAACGGAAATCGAGCCGCTTGAGCAGGGTTTTGGGGCTCGATTCTCGTAGGGATTTTCCACGTCCGGACAAGCTCGGGTTGGTCATGAAATAGTTATGCGCGTTGAACGGCTCCTGCCCAGGCGGCGGGACTATGCGCTCGCTACCTCCGTCGGGCAACACCCTATAGCTTTGCTGGTTGTCGATCAGGTTGGCGATCATGATCTGGTTGAGCACCTGATCATGGACCGTCGGATTGGTGATGGGCAGCATGGCTTCCACGCGCCGGTCGAGATTGCGGGGCATGAGATCCGCAGAGGAGATGTAGACGCGTGCCTTGGAATGCGGAAGGCCGTGACCGCTTCCGAAAGCGTAGACGCGAGCGTGTTCCAGAAACCGCCCGATGATCGATTTGACGCGGATGTTCTCGGACAGTCCTGGGACGCCCGGTCTCAGACAGCAGATGCCGCGAACCACGAGATCGACGGGCACTCCCGCCTGACTGGCTTCATAGAGGGCGTCGATGATTTCGGGGTCGACGAGCGCATTGCACTTGCACCAGATTCCGGAGGGTTTGCCGGCCCTGGCGGAAGCCACCTCTTCGTCGATGTGCTCAAGTAGACGCGCTTTCAACGTCATCGGGGACAGCGCCATTCGCTCCAACCCGGCGGGTTCGGCGTAGCCGGTGATGAAGTTGAAGATCCTCGCCATGTCGCGGGCGGTCGCGGGCTCGGCCGTGAAAAAGGAGATGTCGGTGTAGATTCGTGCGGTCTGCGGATGGTAGTTCCCCGTCCCGACATGACAGTAGGTGACGAGGTTGCCGGCCTCGCGCCGTACCACCATCGACAGTTTCGCGTGGGTCTTGAGCTCTATGAAGCCGAACACCACCTGCACGCCGGCGCGTTCGAGGTCGCGCGCCCAGCGGATGTTGGCCTCCTCGTCGAAGCGGGCCTTGAGTTCGACCAGCGCGGTCACCGACTTGCCGGCTTCCGCGGCCTCGATCAAGGCGCGGACGATCGGGCTATCCTTCGACGTTCGATAAAGCGTCTGCTTGATCGCGACGACGTTCGGGTCGTGGGCCGCCTGGGTAATGAACTGCACGACTACATCGAAGGACTCGTAAGGGTGGTGGACGACGAGATCCTTCTGCCGGATCGCGGCGAAGCAATCCCCGCCGTTTTCGCGGACGCGTTCAGGAAAACGGGCGTTATAGGGTTTGAATTTCAGCTCGGGACGATCGACGCTGACGAGTTCCGAAAGATCGTTCAGCGCCAGCATTCCCTCAATGGTGAAGCTCTGGTCCGCGGCGGTGTCGAGTTCGTCCGCAATGAGCAGGCGCAGGGCTTCCGGCATTCCGGCGTCGATTTCGAGCCGGATCACCGAACCGCGTCGGCGCCGCTTCAGCGCGCTTTCGAAGAACAGGACAAGGTCCTCCGCCTCTTCTTCGACCTCGAGATCGCTGTCGCGAATGACCCGGAATAGTCCTTGCCCCTTGACCTCGTAGCCGGGGAACAGGAGTGCGATATGCATGCCGATCAGCGATTCCAGTGCGACGAACCGGAAAGCACCTGGTGCGAGCGCATCGGGCAAACGAATGAAACGCTCGACCCTGTTCGGGATCCGGATCAGGGCATGCAATGGGCGCCCGTCGTGGGTCCGCTTGAGTTCGAGCGCCAGCGTGAAGCCAAGGTTGGGGATGAATGGAAAAGGATGAGCCGGGTCGATGGCGAGCGGCGTCAGGATCGGAAAAATGTGCAAGAGAAAGTGGTCCTGCAACCATTCCCGTTCGGCTTTGCCGAGTTGATCGGGCTCGAAGATGACGATCTTGGCCGACGCGAGATCCTCCCGGAGCTCATTCCAGCGGCTCTGCTGATCGTCGACCAGGCGCTTCGCCTTTTCCCGGATCTGGCCCATCTGCTCGGCTGGCGAAAGCCCGTCCTGCGACAACGTCGTGACGCCCGACCGGACTTGGCCATAAAGGCCGGCGACCCGCACCATGAAGAACTCGTCGAGATTGTTGGCGGAGATCGACAGAAAGCGAAGCTGTTCCAGCAAGGGATGATGGCGGTTGGAGGCTTCCTCGAGAACACGGCGATTGAATTCAAGCCAGGACAGTTCCCGGTTGATGAAGCGAGCGGGCTCGTCGGACAGGGCCGGGCGGGCGGCCTCGACCGAGGCAGCCCCGGACAACTTCTCCGCAACCAGGTTCATGGCAGGACTCCAGTTATTCGTCCGCAAGGATCGAAGACCGAAATGTCATCAGCATGACGGGTCGCTACTCGACGTCAAGCTGCAGCTCTCTGAGCGCCTCGGACGCCATCGCTCGAGTGATGCGGCGGCCGCTGCTGAGGCCGGCGGTATCAAGCGCTTCCACGACGGAGCGTACCATGGCGAGCGATCGGTCGAGGCGTAGTGCAAGATGATCGATGAGCCCGGCATCGACGCGGATTTGCCGGTCGTCGAACAGCTTAACCAGCACCGCCCGCACCAGCGCCTCGTCCGGAGGCTCTATTTGAACGTTCGGCGCGAGGCGAAGCCGCGACAGGAGATCCGGCGTCGCCACGGTCCAGCGGTCGGGAGGCACTTGCGCAGTGATCAGCAGCGACGAGCCCTTCTCCCTGACCAAATTGAGGAAATGGAAGAGGCTCGCCTCGGGAATTCGGAGCTCGTCGGCGCCGTCGATCACGCTGTCTCCGCTTGCGATCCCGGATAGGTCGTCGCCGAAGTGTTGCAGCGACAGCATCCTGGCACGCGTGTGCTCGACCCAAAGATGCGCGAGATGGGTTTTGCCGGACCCGGGCGGGCCGACGAGCAGCAGCACGCGTCCCGGCCAATCGGGCCATCGCTCGATCGCCTCGTACGCTGCGGCATTGGATCGGGAAACCAGAAAGTCTTCCGCCCCGAGGCGCGGCGGCACCGATAGTTGCAGCGGCAATTGAGTCAATCGAACTCCAATCCGTACGCCTTCTCATCTGTCGGCGGAGCGCCCGGTTCCGGCTCTCCGGTGTAAAGCGGGCTTGCCAGATATTTGCGAAGCGCGAAACGCGACAGAACTCCGATAGCGGCGGCGAGGGGCACCGCCACAAGCAGGCCGGTAAAGCCGAACACGGAGCTGCACGCGACCAACGCGAACATCAGCCACACAGGATGCAGCCCGATCGAGGCGCCGACCAGGTTGGGAGACAAGACGTTGCCTTCCAGGAACTGGCCTGACACGACGACGGCGACCGTCATGGCAATGAAGCGCCAATCCGGCCAGCCCTGCACGAGCGCGACCGCCACCGAAAGGATCAGGACCGTCAACGAGCCGATATAGGGGACGAAGCTCAGCAGCCCTCCCGAAATGCCGATCAGGAAGCCGAAATTGAGTCCCACGGCCGTCAGGCCGATCGAATACCAGAGACCCAGGAACAGGCTGACGAGCGACTGGCCGCGAACGAATCCCGCCAAAGCCGCATCGATGTCGCGAGCGATGGACCGTACGTTGTCCCGATGATGCAAGGGTATCCAGCCGTCGATGGCGGCGATCATCCGCTTCCAGTCGAGAAGGATGTAGAAAGCCACGACCGGGGTGATGACCAGGATCGAGAAAACGCCGAACAGCGCCCGGCTTCCCGACCACAGCTGGTTGAGAAAGGACACCAGATAGGCCGAGCCTTGTCCGACGAAGCCGCCGATGGAGCTTTGCACATCGGCCTGCGTAAAACCGCCGTTTATGCCGAGCGTCCGCAAGGTCTCCCCGGCGTAGCGCTCAACGAGCTTGCCGCCCTCCTCCACGGCGAGCGCCTGCAGCCGTGTAGCGATCGCGGGAAGATTCAGGATGAAGGACGTCAGCTGATGGGCCAGCACCGGCACAAATATCATCAGCAAAATCAGCAACATAGCCAAAAATAGCGCCAGGATGACCGATGTGGCGCCAAGCCGGTTCATCCCCAGCCGCTGGAGCTTGTTGGCCAAAGGATCGAGCAGATAGCCGATGGTCATGCCGGCCATGAACGGCAGGAGCACGCCCGAAAGCACGTGAAGAACGTACACGAACAAGCCGAGCAGAGCGGCCCAGATCAAAATCTGGCGTTGCAGGCTCATGTCGCTCCCCCGAGCGTTGGCCTCAGGCAGGTTCCGGCATCCCGGTTCCACGGCCCGCCAGGGAACCCGCCCTTCGGGAAGGGGTGAAGCTGGCCTGCCCGATCAATCGGTTACATGGTCGAGCCACTGTCTCAGATAAGCCGCGGCCGAGGCCAGCGTCAATGCTGCGACAACGGCAAGCGAAACCTCGAACCAGAGGCCCAGCGAAACGTTGAAAGCCTTTGCGCCCAACACGGCGGCCGCGAAAGCGATCTGCGCCGTGGTGTTGAGCTTGGAGACCAGCAAAGGCCGGATTTCGATAGGATTGTCGAGCAGCCATGCGATGATCACCGCGCCGATGATCATGACGTCGCGCGAGACCACCAGGATCGCGAGCGTCGCGGGTAAGACGTTGACAAGGGCGAGCGCTACATAGACCGAAACCAACAAGGCCTTGTCGGCTACCGGATCGAGATAGGCCCCCAATTTCGTCCGAAGGTCGAAAGTCTTGGCCAGATATCCATCGACGCCGTCGGATATTCCGGCCAGCAAGAAGGCGGCGAAAGTAAAAGTCCAGCGGCCGTCCGAAATGGCCGCAATGATCACGGGAACCAGGATGAGCCTACCAAGCGTGATAAGATTGGGTAGACTCGAAAAGGGAAAACGACTCATACGCTCCCCGGCGCACCTTCATTCCAGACGACGCAAGCACTCCGACAGCCGACGGCTCGGACCCGTGCGTCTGCCGGTCGACTCACGGCCACGTTCCCTTTTATGACAGAATGGTCTCCTGCCCAAGCTAGCCAAATCCTATGGAACAGAAACAGCCCGGACTGACCTACGCGGCCGCCGGCGTCGACATCGATGCCGGCAATAAAACAGTCGAATTGCTCAAGCAGTCGATCCGATCGACGCGCCGCCCCGGCTCGGACGCGGAGATCGGCGGATTCGGCGGCCTGTTCGATCTCAAAGCCGCGGGCTTGGTCGATCCGGTGCTTGTCGCCGCTGCGGACGGGGTGGGGACGAAGGTCAAGATCGCGTTCGAAAGCGGTCGCAACGATACCATCGGAATCGATCTTGTCGCCATGTGCGTCAACGATCTTGTGGTCCAGGGTGCAGAGCCGCTGTTCTTTCTGGACTATTACGCGACCGGACGCCTTGACCCGGAGGTTGCGGCCGGTGTGGTGGCGGGGATCGCCGAGGGCTGTCGCCAGGCTGGTTGCGCGCTGATTGGCGGGGAAACGGCCGAGATGCCAGGGATCTATTCGGGGCAGGCCTACGATCTTGCAGGCTTCGCGGTCGGGGCCGCCGAACGCGGACGATTGCTGCCACGCGCCATCGCGGCGGGCGACCTCATCTTCGGTCTGCCTTCGTCAGGCGTGCATTCGAACGGCTTCTCGCTCGTCCGCAAGATCGTCGAGCGCGCCGGCCTGAGCTGGAGCGAGGCCGCTCCCTTCGCGCCGGAAATCTCTCTGGGCGAGGCCCTGCTGGTTCCGACACGGATCTACGCCAGGCTGCTGCTGCGTGCGTTAAAACGCACCGAAGGGATCCGGGCCTTCGCCCATGTGACGGGCGGTGGCTTCATCGACAATCTTCCCCGCGTCTTGTCGCCGGGGCTCGGCTGCAGGCTGGACCTCGATGCGGTCGCCGTCCATCCGGTCTTCCGATGGATCGCCGAGACCGGCGGGATCAACCCGGCCGAAATGGCCCGGACATTCAATTGCGGGATCGGCATGGCGGTGTTCGTGGAGCGCGGTCAGGAGCCCGAAGTACGCGCCGTCTTCGACGACCTTGGCGAGATACTGGTTCCGCTTGGAGAGGTCGTGGCTGGCCAGCGTGAGCCTGTGCTGATCCGCAAGGATCTGGTGCTTTGACTGTGTCGCGGGTGAAGACCGCGATCCTCATCTCGGGGCGCGGCTCGAACATGCGGGCTCTGGTCGAGGCGGCGCAAGAGCCGGATTTTCCAGCCGAGATCGCGCTGGTCTTTTCGAACGTTCCCGATGCGGCGGGCTTGCACATAGCCAATGCGTTCGGGATTCCGACCTCGGCGCTCAGCCACCGCGACTTCGGAACACGCGAGGCCTTCGAACGGGCGCTCGATGCCAAGCTCGGGGACCATGGTGTCGAACTCGTCTGCCTGGCCGGCTTCATGCGGCTGTTGAGCGAATGGTTCGTCGACCACTGGGCCGGGCGCATGATCAACATCCACCCGTCCTTGCTGCCTTCCTTCCGGGGATTGGAAACGCACGCCCGGGCGCTCAAGGCCGGTGTGCTGATCCACGGTTGCACGGTCCATTACGTCGTAGCTGACCTCGACGCAGGACCGATCGTCGCTCAGGCGGCCGTGCCGGTGCTCGCCGGGGACACGCCCAAGACGTTGGCCGCGCGCGTCCTTTCTCAGGAACACCGGCTCTACCCGATGGCGCTTCGTCTCGTGGCCTCAGGGGCGACTCGCCTGGAGGATACCCGCGTGGTGACAAGCGTCAACGCCAGCGCCGACGTCGTCATGATCGTTCCGGGTCCAATTCCTTTGTCGAAAGGTTCGGGGCGGGCATTTGAGCCACTGGGGAGGTGAATGTGATCACGCTGCATATCTTCGGCCCCAACCTGGGGCTTCCGGATGCCAGCCCCTTCTGCATGAAAGCCGACGTGCTGCTCAAGATGGCCGGGCTCGCCTATGAGGTCGACACCAAGGGTTTCGGCAAGGCCCCGAAAGGTAAGCAGCCCTATTTGGTCGACGATGGAAGGGTCGTCGCCGATTCGACCTTCATCCGCGATCATATCGAGCGGAAATATGCATTTGATTTCGATGAAGGCCTGTCGGTCGAGCAACGTGGGTTCGCTTGGGCGACCGAGAAAATGTGCGAGGATCATCTGTATTGGGCCATCGTGCACGACCGGTGGATGGACGACGGCAACTTTGCCAAAGGTCCTGCCCATTTTGATGCTGTGCCGGCGCCTTTGCGGCCGCTGGTGCAGAAAATCGTCCGTCGTGGCTTGCGAAAGGCGCTGAGGTCGCAGGGTTTCGGACGCCACAGCGGTCCGGAGAGGGATGAACTCGCGCGGCGCGACATCGACGCGCTCGCGGCTCAGCTGGGTGACAAGTCCTACCTGTTCGGGGAGCGACCGGTAGGGGCCGACGCAACGGTCTTCGGTTTCCTGGCCAGCGCTCTTTGTCCGATCCTAGCAACTGCGATGCGCAAGGCGGCCGAGAACCACCCCAGCCTCGTCGCATACCGGGACCGGATGATGAACCGGTACTATCCCTCGGCAAAGCCGGCCTGAACGCTCGGCGCACCCAGACCTCATCATTCCTGCCTTAGCCCACGATCTCGTTCTTGGAAAAGAACTGGGCGATTTCCTGAGCCGCCGTTTCAGGCGCATCGGACCCGTGCACGGAATTTTCACCCATCGAGAGGGCGAATTCCTTGCGGATCGTGCCGGCATCCGCTTTTTCCGGATTTGTCGCTCCCATGACCTCGCGATACTTGCCGATGGCGTTCTCGCCTTCCAACACCTGAACCACGACGGGGACGCCGGTCATCATCTCGACCAGTTCGCCGAAGAAGGGTCGCTCTTTGTGCACGCCATAAAAGGTTTCGGCCTGAGATCGCGTCATGGAGAGCCGCTTTTGAGCCACGATCCGAAGCCCGGCGGCCTCGATCTTGGCGTTCAAGGCTCCCGTGAGGTTGCGTCGTGTGACGTCCGGCTTCAGGATCGAAAAGGTCTGCTCGATGGCCATGGGGCGCTCGCTCGACTGCAATGGCGGGTGGGAATTGTTCGACGCGGGCTTATACCGAGCGGGTTTAGACCCGGCAAGGCGGGGTTGCGACCTTGCGACCCGGCTCGCGCATCGCATGTCTCTTGCCTCCGGCCCTCTCGCGCGCAACAAGGGCGCCATGCTGCACATCAACGATCTCACGTTCCGGCTTGGGCCGCGAATTCTGTTCGACCACGCGACCGCGGCCATCCCGACCGGCGCGCGAACCGGCTTCGTCGGACGAAACGGAAGCGGCAAGACGACGCTGTTCAAAATGATCTCGGGAGAACTCTCACCGGAGAGCGGAACGCTGACCATCCCGCGCAATGCGAGACTCGGGCAGGTCGAACAGGAAGCGCCTGGCGGCACGACAAGTTTGATCGACTTCGTGCTGGAGGCCGACCGCGAGCGCGCCAGTCTGCTGGTCGAAGCCGAGACGGCCACGGATCCGGGACGGATCGCCGAGATCCAGACTCGTCTCGTCGACATCGAGGCTCATGCGGCGCCCTCGCGCGCCGCGACCATTCTGCGCGGTCTCGGCTTCGACGAGGCCGCACAGAATTGCGCGCTGTCGGAATATTCGGGCGGCTGGCGCATGCGCGTCGCCTTGGCGGCCGTCCTGTTCACCCGGCCGAGCCTCCTGCTGCTCGACGAACCGACGAACTACCTCGACCTCGAGGGAACCTTGTGGCTGATCGACTATCTCGGCACCTATCCGGCGACGGTGCTGATCATCAGCCACGATCGCGATCTTCTCGACGCCGTCTGCGACCATATCCTGCATCTCGACCGTGCCAAGCTGACCATCTGGCGCGGCAACTACGCGTCCTTCGAGCGGCAAAGGCGCGAACAGCAGGCCGTCCAGGTCAGGCAGAAGAGAAAACAGGACGAACAGCGCAAACATCTGCAAAGCTTCGTCGACCGGTTCCGCGCAACCGCCACCAAAGCGCGTCAGGCGCAATCTCGAATCAAGATGCTGGCCAAGCTCGAGCCGGTTACGGCGATCGTCGACAGCGAAGTCCCGCCCTTCCACCTGCCCTCACCGCCCCGCCCGCTGAGTCCGCCGATCGTCGCCCTGGATGGGGCAAGCGTCGGCTACGACGAGCGTATCATTCTGTCGCGCCTCAGCCTCAACATCTCAAACGACGACCGCATCGGTTTGCTCGGTTCGAACGGCAACGGCAAATCCACCTTCGCCAAGCTCGTGGCTGGCCGGATGGACGCCGCCGCCGGCACGCTTCGCCGATCGTCGAAGCTGATCGTGGGGTATTTTGCGCAACATCAGGTCGACGAACTTGCCGGGGCGCAAAGCGCCTATGCCTGTGTGGCGTCGCGCATGCCGGACGCCACCGAAGCCCGTATCAGGGGGAAATGCGCGCAACTCGGCTTCCCGGCCACGAAAGCAGACACGCCCACCTCGCTCCTTTCCGGCGGCGAGAAGGCAAGGCTGATGATGGGGCTCGCGGCATTCGCGGGGCCTCACCTGCTCATCCTCGACGAGCCGACGAACCACCTCGACATCGACAGCCGGGCTGCCTTGATCGACGCAATCAACGAATATCAGGGTGCGGTGATTCTGATATCGCACGATCGCCACCTGATCGGTGCCTGCGCCGACCGGCTATGGCTCGTGGACAAGGGCACGGTGCAGGCATTCGACGGCGACCTCGACGATTACAAGTCTCTTGTTCTGAGCCGCGCGGGTGCAAGCGGAGCCGGTGGGAAGCGCGTCCCCAGGAACGAGTCGGCCGCGAAAGCCTCATCGGCCGTGGCGCAGCAAAGGCTCTCGCCGGCCAAAGCCGCACAATTGGCAAAGAAGCAAATCAACGGGCTCGATGAGAAGATGCAAAAGCTGAGCGGCCTGATCGCGCGGGTCGACGCGGCGCTGCTGGATCCCGACGCCTTTTCGCGGGATGCCGGAAAGGCCGGCCAGCTCGCACAGCAACGATGCGAACTCCAGCGCGCCCTTACGGCCACCGAGGAAGAGTGGTTGCTGCTGACCTCCGAACAGGAATGGGCAGAAAGCTGACTTCACTCCGGCGTTCACAAAGAGCAAGCCTGTCCCGGCGTTCGACCGTTAGGGCAGCTTGGGCAGGTTCTTCGGCGCAAAGCGCGCCGGCGCCGGATAGGTGAGCACACCGTCCTCCAACTTGAACCCGGAGCCGGAAGGGGGCTGTGCACTCGGTCCGGGAACCGGCTCGGGCCTGGGCGCGTGAAAAGCATGCTGGATCCGCATGTTGCCGATGGGGGGCGGACCGAACCGACCTCCCGCCATCGGCCGCGATGCCCGAACCACGAGTTCGCGCGGTTCCCCCGCGGGTGCCATCAGCGGACGCGGCACAAAGCTCAGCTTCTTTCCCGCACTCACTCGGGCTGGCGTAACCGATTTTTCGCGTGGAGTATCTACGATGTCGATACCGCTCCATTGCGGGCGAAAGGCTCCCCGCCCGTGACGGCCCGGCGGCCACGGTGAGCAGGCGCCGAAGGCCTTGGCGCACTGCGCCATCGAAGAAAAGGCCGGGGTTTTCGCTTCGAATTCCGCGCGGGCATTGGCAAAAGCCGATCTGCATACGGAAGCCGAAAGAATGTGCCCTCCCGCACATTCACTTTCGGTGGTGTAGGACAAGAACCTGCTCTGCGCCAAAGCATGGCGCGGCCCTGCCGGCACCGCGACGACCGCCAAGCCTGCGACCCAGAGTGCGCCTACCCGCGCTTTTCCCACCGCCCGCCCTCACTCTGCTGCCAGTAGCTCACAGCGTACCCGGAGCTCTTCAGCTCAGACCACTGGCGTCTCGCAGCTTCGATCTCGTCTTGTGCCCTGCCGTCGAACAAAAGGACCACGCGCCGATAGGCTCCTGCAACCTCCGCGAGAGCCGATGCGACCTCCGCACCGTCGACGAAGAACCTGATCTCGGCTCCATTCGGGTTTTCGGTACCTTGGGTCAGGTAGATCGGTTGCAGATCGAGATCCCCGTCCCGGCTTGTTCCATGGGCGAGAAAGCTTGCCTCGTCATAGGCCCACAACGCCAGATCCAGCGAATCGACTCGCTCCGGGCTCGAGGCCTGCACCACGGCCCGCCAACCCCGTTCGAGAGACTTTTCCAGCAAGGCCGGCAGCGCCCGTTCGATCGGCCAGCCTTCGAGATGATAGAACCAGACTTCCATCGTCGGTCGCGATTTCGTCTACGCTTCGTAAGAGTCCGAGACGAGGCGGTCGAGCAGCCGCACGCCCCATCCCGAACCCCAGCTCTGATTGATGTCGTCCTGCGGCGACCCCATGCCGGTGCCGGCAATGTCGAGGTGAGCCCAAGGGATGTCGTTGACAAAGCGTTGCAGGAACTGCGCCGCGGTGATCGAACCTGCGTGACGCCCCCCCGTGTTCTTCATGTCGGCGAATTTCGAATCGATCAGCTTGTCGTAGATCGGGCCCAACGGCAGACGCCATACCTTTTCGCCGGTCTCCTTTCCGGCCGCAGCCAGCTTCTCCGATAGCACGTCGTTGTTGGAGAAGAGGCCTGCATGTTCGTGCGCCAGAGCCACCAGGATTGCGCCCGTCAGGGTTGCGAGATCGACCATGAACTCCGGCTGAAAACGGTTTTGCGCATACCAGAGAAGATCAGCCAGGACGAGCCGGCCTTCGGCGTCCGTGTTGATGATCTCGATGGTCTGACCCGACATCGACGTCACGATGTCCCCCGGCCGCTGAGCATTGCCGTCGGGCATGTTTTCGACCAGCCCGATCACCCCGACGGCATTGACCTTGGCTTTGCGGGCCGCCAGGGCGTGCATCAGGCCGACCACAGAGGCGGCTCCTGCCATGTCGCCCTTCATGTCTTCCATGCCGGCCGCAGGCTTGATCGAAATCCCGCCCGTATCGAAGCAGACGCCCTTGCCGATGAAGGCCAGCGGCTTACCTTCGGCGCCGGCCCACCGCATGATAACCACCCGGGATTCGTGTGCGGAACCCCGCCCGACGGCCAGAAGAGCGCGCATGCCGATTTTCTCGGCCTCGTTCACGTCGAGTACCTCGACCTCGACCCCGAGCGATTTCAACTCGGCAGCCCTGCGCGCGAACTCGACCGGATGGAGAACGTTCGGCGGCTCGTTGACGAGGGTGCGCGCGAGATGGACGCCCTCGGCAACCGCGTCGCGCGCCTGGGCCAGTCTTCGGGTCTCGGCGACATCGGACACCGCAATGGTCACCCGGGCCGGAATGCCCTTGTCCGCGTCGTCCTTCTTGGTCTTGTACCGGTCGAAGCGATAGGAACGCAGCTGCATTCCAAGCGAAAGGTCGGCAGCCAAGGCGGCCGATTTGGCGGCAGACGACTCTCCGGGTAGGTCGAACGCCACCGTTGCGCGGCTTCCCTCGCTGATCCGGCTCATTACGTAGCCGCCGAGCATGACGAAACTGCTGGACGAAACATCGGTTTCGGCCCCCACCACGACCAGCCGATCGAACGCGAAGCCCGCAGGCGACAGGATCTCGAACGACGTCCGCGGCTTGCCCTTGAAATTCGCGACAGCGGCGGCTTTGCCGATCAATGAAGCCGCGTTGCCCAGCAAGGCCGCAGTGGTCGGCGCAGGCTTTAGGTCCTCTCCCACGAACACAATCAGAGACGTATGGGCGGCGCTTTTGGCCTCGCCTCTCTGTTTGCCCTCGGCGCGGCCGTTCAGCTTCGAGTCTTTGAGGGATGCAAAATCGATTTTGACGAACTCGGTCATTTTCATCCCTATGAGGCTCCGCTTCACGCCTCCCGCATTGAACGAAAGACGTGAGCGGAAATCGCAGTATGGAGCGGTCCTGCGGCCGCCGAGGTGTTCCCACTATCATATCTTGGCGGCGCGCAAGGCACCCCAGAGCCTCGAACGCGATCTTTTTTCTGCCCCGAAACGGCCGTCTGGCCATAGTTGAACGTGTTCCAACCGCAACGGGAACGCAGGAAATGACGGGAGCGCGGAAGCGGCCGCCAACGAGGCTTGCGACGTGCCGTCCAACCCTCTACCCAGAACGATACGGGAGCCGCTTCGCTCAATCGGAGTGCAGAGGCCTCAAGATGAGCGGGCGTGAGGTTGGATGAAGCTCGTCGAAAACTACGTATTCCGGACTGCCCGCACTGCCTTCCTGGCCAGCCTCGGCGTTCTGACTGCCGTGATATGGATCTCCCAAGCCCTTCGTGAATTCGACCTCCTGACGATCAAAGGGCAATCGTTGCTGACCTTCTTGGGCGTGACCGCGCTCGGCATTCCGTCGCTGATCGCCATCATCGCGCCCGTGGCGTTGTTCATCGCCGTCCTTTATTCCCTCAACAAGCTGAACAGCGACAGCGAGCTGGTCGTGATGAGCGCGGCAGGCCTGTCCCCGATCCGATTGATGCGACCTTTCGCGGTGCTGACGGTGATCACCACGCTGCTGGTCGCCGGCATGTCACTGTACGCGATGCCCTGGAGCTTTCGGGAGCTGCGCGATCTCGTCATGAAGATCCGGGCGGATTTCCTGACCCGCGTTGTGCGCGAGGGCACGTTCACCACCCTGGACCAAGGATTCATCTTCCACTACCGGGACCGCGGTCCTGACGGCTCGCTCCGCAGCATCTTGATGGAAGATCGTCGCGATCCGGCGCATATCACGTCCTACATTGCCCAGGACGGCCAAACGTTTGAGGCCGACGACAACAGTTATCTCGTGCTGACCAATGGAAGCGTTCAGCGACATCAGCCCGACTCCCGTGATGCCGCCATCGTGGTCTTCGAGCGCTACGCGATCGACCTTGCGCAATTCGGCGCCGAAGGAGACGGCGTGCCGCTGAAGCCGCGCGAGCGTACGACGTCCGAGCTGTTGTCCGTCAATCATGCGGACGCTTACGTAAAGCTGCAGGAAGGGCGGTTCCGGGCCGAACTGCACGACCGGTTCGTCGGCCCGCTCTACGCGCTCAGTTTCGGGATGATCGCCTTTGTGGCGCTCGGGCAAGCCCGCACGACAAGGCAAGGGCGCGGCACGGCAATGCTGGTCTCGGTCGTTGCTGTTCTTCTGTTGCGTGTCGCCGGATTTGGCGTCTCGAGCCTCGTGGTCAAATCGCCTGCTTATGTTCTGGTCGATTATGCGGTCCCGCTGATCGGACTTGCCGGCGCTGCGCTCTACATGTTCGGTCCTCGTTTGGCGCTCCCCAAACCGGGACCGCTCGTGCTCCCAATCGCCAATCCGGCGTGAGTTTCGGCATGGTCGGTTCCACGCTCGCCCGCTATTTGTCGATCCGCTTCGGGCGGACGATTCTGGCGGTTTTCGCGACGATGTTTTGCCTGATCTACATGATCGACTTCGTGGAACTCCTGCGCCGTTCGAGCGACGCGCAGGGTGTGACGACGCAAACGGTCGCTTGGTTGTCGCTTTTGCGCGTACCCGCCATCGCCGAGCAGATTTTTCCGTTCTCGGTCCTGTTCGGAGCGATGTTCGCTTTTCTCAATCTGACGCGGAAGCTGGAGCTGGTGGTCGCCCGTGCGGCAGGCGTCTCGGTGTGGCAATTTCTGCTCCCTCCGATTCTCTTCGCCCTTCTGCTCGGGGTGTTCACCACGGCCGTCTACAATCCGGTTTCGGCCATCTCGAAGCAGAGGGCGGCCCGGCTCGAA
This sequence comes from Hyphomicrobiales bacterium, assembly GCA_038199665.1. GTDB lineage: Bacteria > Pseudomonadota > Alphaproteobacteria > Rhizobiales > Beijerinckiaceae > Lichenihabitans. The sequence continues at coordinate 5,540 of JBBPYT010000149.1, read as the reverse complement.
ACCCGGCTCTTCGGCCGGACCGGGAGCGAGGCCACGGATACGGCCTTCTGGATCCAACAAGATGGGGTTGATGGACAGACGGTCCTTCGCGCCGACCGCACCAGCGATGGAGGCACGGTGCTGTCCGGCGTGACGGCCTTCGTCTATGATCGAGACGGCAGCTTCCTCGAACGTGTGGAAGCGGATCACGCCGAATTGCGCCCGGGATTCTGGACGCTCGACGATGCACGCGTGCTCGCCCCAGGCGAGGAGCCTCGCGACGCGAAAACCGAGCTCGTCGCCACGAATTTGACGGCGGAGCAGGTCATGCAGAAATTCGTTGCCCCGGACGCCGTGCCGTTCTGGAGCCTTCCGGACGTTCGGGACCGGACTGCGCTCGCTGGCCTCAACGCGACCGGCTACGATCTGCAGTACCAAGCCTTGCTGGCCCGCCCCCTCCTGTTCATGGCGATGATCCTGGTAGCGGCGTCCTTTTCCTTAAGATTTTTTCGCTTTGGTGGAGTTGCCCGCATGGTGGCGGGTGGAGTGTCCGCCGGCTTCGTGCTTTATGTGGCAACGAAGCTCGTTGCTGATCTCGGCGGTGCTGGGCTCCTGAGTGCTCCAATCGCGGCGTGGACGCCCGCGGTCGTGGGGAGCATGCTCGGGTCGCTCGCTTTGTTGTACCAGGAGGATGGCTGATGGGGCGGCGTACTGGCCCCGACGCAAGCGCGACGCGATCGATCCGCCTCCAGTGGCGTCGTTCGGTCGTCGGGTGCGCATGCACCGCGCTTGCTTGGAGCTTTGCTCAGGCGTCCCCCGTTGCAGCACAGACGCAGCCCCTGCCTGCCGCTCAGCAGGATTCAGCCCGACCCGCGGCCAAACCGCAGGATCGCTTGCTGGTCGAATCGAAGCAGCTCGTCTACAATCGGGACACCAACGTCGTTTCAGCCGAAGGCAATGTCCAGCTCTACTATCAGGGCCGGGTGCTCGAGGCCGACAAAGTCATCTATGACCGCAATTCCAACCGCGTTTACGCGCAAGGCAATGCCAAGATGACCGAAGCTAACGGCACCGTCACCTATAGCGACAAATTCGACCTGACCGATGATTTCAAGAACGGTTTCATCAACAGTCTTAGCGCCGTAACGCAGGACAAGACCTATTTCACCGCGCCCCGAGCCGAGCGGAGCGAAGGGGAAACGACGGCGTTCGACAAAGGCACCTACACGGCTTGCGCGCCTTGCGAAGCGCATCCCGAACGGCCGCCCTTGTGGCAGATCAAAGCCATGAAGATCATCCACAAGGCCGACGAGCAGATGCTCTACTTCGAGGACGCGACCCTCGAACTCTACGGGCTGCCGATCGCCTATCTGCCCTACTTCTCGACGCCCGATCCAACGGTGACCCGTAAGACGGGTTTCCTGGTTCCCCGCTACGTCTACGAATCTCGCATCGGGTTCGGTGCGTCCGCACCATTTTTCTGGAATCTCGCGCCCAACTACGATCTGACGCTGACGCCGACCGTCCTGTCCCAGCAAGGCTTCCTGAGCGAGGTCGAGTGGCGGCACCGTCTGGAAACGGGCTCCTATTCCATTTTCGCGACCGGCATCTATCAGCTCGATCCGACGGCCTTTCCGCAGCAGCCATTCGGCACGGGCGACCGCAATTTTCGCGGTTCGATCGAAACCGCCGGGAAGTTCTTCATCAATCAGAACTGGAAGTATGGCTGGGACATCGCCCTGTTCAGCGACAAGTATTTCGCCCAGGACTACAACATCCGGAGCAGCAGCCTAGGGGCCGACTATATCAAGGAATCGATTTCGACCGCCTATCTTACGGGCCAGGGCGACCGGAGCTATTTCGACCTGCGCGGTTATCGCATCGAGGGGTTGTCGCAGTTCGATTACAACAAGCAGCAGCCCCTCGTCGCCCCCGTTGTCGACTACAACCGGACGATAGCGATTGCACCCGAATCCAGCTACGGAATCGGCGGCGAGGTCAATGTCGATTTCAATTTGACAAGCCTATCGCGCACGGCTGCTGCGTACCAATCCACCGGTACGCGCCTGCTCGATTCCGCTTTTTCTCTCTATGATGTGTGCCCGACCTCATCCTCGCCGAACCCGGCGCTTCCCAATTTCAAACCGCCGTCGTGCTTCCTGCGCGGCATCGCGGGCGATTACACCCGCGCCTCCGCTCAGGCATCATGGCAGCGCAAATTCATCGATCCCATCGGCGAAGTCTGGACTCCTTTCGTCTTCGCTCGCTTTGATGGGTCCTGGTTGGCGCTGAACACGACGGACTCGTTCAACTTCACAAGCACGAGCGGCTCGTCGACCATCGCCAATGCCGATCAGGTCAATTTCTTCGGCGCGAACAACCAGCAAGTCTACGGCAGAGCAGTTCCAGGCGTCGGCGTGGAATGGCGATATCCGTTCATCGCCACGACGAGTTGGGCCAGCCATGTGATCGAGCCGATCGCTCAGGTCATCGCGCGGCCCAACGTGTCTCGTCCCGGAACGACGCCGAACGAAGATGCCCAAAGCCTCGTCTTCGACGACACCACCTTGTTCGCGTGGAACAAGTTTTCCGGCTACGACCGCATCGAAGGCGGCGTGCGCGCCAATGCGGGCGTGCAGTATACGATGAACCTGAACTCGGGCGGCTACTTCAACACATTGTTCGGCCAGTCGTACCAGGTTGCCGGCAATAATCCTTATGACCTCTACGATATATCGAATGTAGGTCAGAACTCCGGGCTGGAGACCAACAGTTCCGACTATGTCGCCCGCGCGGTCCTGGCGCCGACAAGCGACTTCTCACTGATCACCAAGGGTCGCTTCAACAGCGTCGACTTCTCCCCGGAAGCGGTCGACGTGATCGGCACGTACAACTTTCATGGGCTTTCGGGAGGTGCCCAATACTCCCGTTACGCGCCGCAGCCGCTCATTGGCTACCCCTACCGGCGCGAAGGTGTGCTACTGAACGCCAGATACAACTTCTTCGACCACTATTTCGTCAATGGTTCGGCGACCCTGGAACTCAATCCCTATCAATACGATCTGACGACGAAGCTCTATGATCTGAAGCTGGGCCATCCTTCTTTGGCTGTCCTCGGCGCCGGTGTCGGCTACCAGGATGACTGCACGACTCTCAGTGTGTCCTATTCAAGGAGCTACACCGATTCGATCGGCACTCAGAACGTCAACCAGACCGTGCTGGTTCAGCTCACGCTGCGAACCCTGGCGGACATCAAGCTGAACCAGGCGCTTGGTTCGACTGCGACGGTACAGGATGGCGTGTTCAAATAATCGCCGTTGTTCTGGGTTGTAGGAGTTCCAGCAAACGCAGCCCCCGGCTTCGTTCAGGCGATCACCACGTTCAGGACTGTTCAAGAGTGAAGAAACTTCCCATGCACTTCGAAATTTCCTTTCACATTGGGCGGCTGGTGACCGGCGCCGCGCTGGCGGCAGGCGTGATCCTTTCACTTGGGCTCGGCAGCGCCAAGGCGCAGGCCGTGGTGACGGCGGTCAACGGTGATCCGGTCACCACCTACGATATCGACGAGCACGTCAAGATCTTGAAGCTGTCTCGCAAATCGGCGACCCGCAGCGATGCCTTCGAGGAAGTGATCGCGGATCGCCTCAAATTCGACGAGGTGAAGAAGTGGGGAGTCGACGCGGCCGACTCCGACATCACCGCAGCATTGGATCGCTTGGCCGCGGATGCAAAGTTGCAGCCCCAAGCGTGGTTGGAAGCGGCGCAGCGCGCCCACATCGACGGCGACACGATCCGAGCCCATCTCCGGGCCTTGGCAGCTTGGAACGTCTACGTGCGGGCTCGAAACAAGACCCTCGGCGCGAGCGAAGAGGAGGTCTCGGCGCAGTTGGCCAAGCAAGGCAACACCGCCAAGATCACGGATTATTCGCTTCGGCAGATCGTGTTCGTCTTGCCTGTCGGCGCCAGCCCCACCGTCGCAGAAGGTCGGCTGAAGGAAGCCCAGGCGTTGCGCAATCGCTTCACGGATTGCGGCTCGGGCCTGCAACTGGCCCGAGCCCTGCCAGACGTGGCCGTGAAGGAAACGATGACGCGAGCGTCCGATAGCCTTTCGCCGGCGCTGCGCAACCTTCTGGCCGACACGCCGAAGGGGCGGCTGACCACACCTGAACGCACCGCCTCCGGCATCGAGCTTGTTGCGGTTTGCGACAAGAGCGACGACAGCGATCAGACGACCTTGCGCGAAAGGGTGCAGAAGGAGCTGATCACGAACAAGCTCGAGGCGGTATCCCAGAGCATGTACAAGCAGTTGCGCGCCACGGCCGTGGTCAGTAAGAATTAGCGTATGGTCTGTGCCTTACCCGGTCCGAGGATACGAAGGCGCAAGTATGTTGGGCCTGCGACGTGAGTTCGAACCGCCTTGCTCGATGACGGATTGCCTGCCTTGCGCGAGGTCGTGCGTGCGCATGGCATCGAGCCTGCGAGGTCTCTTGGACAGAATTTCCTTTTCGATCTGAACCTGACCGGTCGCATCGCCCGTTCGGCCGGTCCGCTGGCGGACGTCAACGTCCTGGAGATCGGGCCGGGGCCGGGTGGACTGACGCGGGCCCTCCTGGCGGAGGGTGCCATCGTCACCGCCATCGAACGCGACCGACGCTGCCTGACCGCGTTGGCCGAAATTTCGGAGCGCTACCCGGGGCGACTGAACATCGTGGAAGGGGATGCTCTGGACATCGTGCCGGAAAGACCTCGTGCGGAATCAACCGACCTGCCTTGGCGAGTGGTCGCCAACCTCCCCTATAATATAGCGACGGCTTTGCTGACCCGATGGATCGAAATCGAACCGTGGCCACCCTGGTACGATCGTCTGGTCCTCATGTTCCAGCGCGAGGTCGCCGAGCGGATTGTGGCGTCGCCTGCCCGGCGCGCCGATTACGGGCGGCTGGCGGTCCTTTGCGGTTGGCGCACGCGAGCCCGGATGTTGTTCGACGTTTCCCCCTCTGCCTTCGTTCCGCCGCCCAAGGTCATGTCGTCAGTCGTTGAACTCGTCCCGCGTCAACGTCCCCTGCCCTGTTCGGGTTCGGCACTTGCCGAGGTGACCGCCGCAGCCTTCGGACAAAGACGCAAGATGCTGCGGCAATCGCTTCGCTCGCTGGCCGCACAAGGTCAGCCGGTCAACGTTGCTGGACTCTTGGACGCCGCGCAGGTTGAGGGCACCGACCGGGCGGAAACGCTCGACATCCCTGCTTTCGTTGAACTCGCGCGCGCCCTCGAGCAATCCAGGAAACCGTCAGCTCTCCCCGGCTAAGCGGTCGACGAACGCCGCCACGCTCGGCTCGGTGCGCGTACGCCGCAAGCGTTCGGCGGAGAGAATCGCGAGGACGTCCCCGAAGGTGTTTTGCAGGTCGTCATTGACGAGCACGTAATCGTAGAGGCGCCAGCGGGTGATTTCGTTGCGCGCCGCCTCGAGCCGCCGGGCGATCGTTTCGGGCTTGTCTTCCGCGCGTCTTTCGAGCCGCGCACGCAATTCGCGCATCGACGGCGGCAAGATGAATATCGTTGCG
>JBBPYT010000148.1:0-6180 GCA_038199665.1 Hyphomicrobiales bacterium | reverse complement strand
CTGCTGGTGACCCATGGGGCGGACGCAAAGGCCCAGGACGCAACCGGCAAGACGGCCGTTCTCTACGCTGCGGCGCGAGGCTTCGCTCCCGTCGTCAAAAGCCTGCTTGCGACGGGCATCGACGTCAACACCACCTACGGCAACGATCTGACGGTGCTGATGTGGGCCGCCGGTCACGCCAACGACGTGCCGGTCGACGACGGGGTGAATCTCGTGGCTTCGCTTCTCGACCAGGGCGCGGCGATCGATGCCGTCGATGACCGCGGCCGTACCGCCCTCATGATGGCCGCCGAGCTCGGGCATGACGAAGTCGTCGACCTGTTGCTGCGGCGCGGTGCCAAGGCGGGAGAACGCGACAAGCAGGGCAAGACGGCGGCTGATCTCGCGGCCTCGGAGGCGTTGCGGACGAAGCTGGCAGGGGACTAGAGCACAAGAAGCGGAACGCCGTCGGTCCTTCCGCCGGTCACTCCTGGCCCAGTCCTTCGGCGATGGCGCGCAGAACGATCACGGCCGAAGCCGCGCCCGGGTCCATATGGCCGATGGCGCGATCGCCGAGCCGTGCCGCACGGCCCTTGGCGGCCACCATCGACGTCGTGGCTTCGGCGCCGGCGCTCGCCGCCGCGACCGCGTCGGCCAAGCAACCCGTGAGATCCTTGCCGCAGGCGCGGGCCGCTTCCGCCGCCTCGGCGGCCGGCAGCCAGGCATCCATCATGGTCTTTTCGCCGCGCTCCGCCTTGCCGCGCTCTTGCATGCCCTTGGCCATGGCAACGATCATGGCCGCAACGGCATCGCGATCGAGCGACGCCCGGCCCTTGACGGCCGCCCCGGCCCGCATGAAAGCGGTGGCGTAAAGCGGACCCGCAGAGGCGCCGACGGCGTTGAGGAAGGCCTTGGCGGCGGTATTCATGACGCTCGTCGGGTCGGTCGCTGCGGCATCGAGGCGTGCGAGCGCGTCGTTGACGGCATTGAACCCCATCGCCATCGAGACGCCGTGATCGGCATCGCCGATGACCCCGTCGAGCTCGGACAAGCGAGCCTTCTCGGCCTCGATGGCAGCACCGATCGTCCGAAACATGGTGACGAGGCCGGCAGTGGTGATGTCGGTCATGGTCGGGTCCCCCCGAAGCAGACGAATGATCGAAGATCGCCGGGCGCTTTCAAGATACCTTGAACATGGCGCAATCGCAGGGATGATCGAGGAGCTCGGTCAGTTCGGCATCAAGCAGCATCAAGGTGATCGAGGCGCCGGTCATTTCGAGCGAAGTACAGTAGCTGCCGACCCAGGAGCCATGGATGCCGATGCCTATCTGGTCGAGCCGTTGCTTGACGCGCCGGTGGAGGATGTAAAGCTCCATCAGCGGCGTCGAGCCAAGCGAGTTGACCAGAACCGCAACGTTGTCGCCGCGCTTCGCGGGCATCTCGGCGAAGATGCGGTCGAGGATGTCGTCCGCCACCCGGTCGGCGGTTTTCAGTTTTTCGCGCGCGACGCCCGGTTCGCCATGGATGCCCATGCCGATCTCCATGTCCTCGGGACCGATCTCGAAATTGTGCTTCAACGTCTGGGGAAGCGAACAGGGCGCCAGCGCCACGCCCATGGTGAAGGTATGGTCGTTGGCTTTCCGCGCCGCCCTCTCGCAGTCCTCGAAGCTGCACATCTTGTCGCACGCCGCGCCCGCGGCCTTGAAGATGAAGACGTTTCCGGCGACGCCGCGCCGGTCGGCCCGGCGTTCTGGCGGCGCCGAGGCAACATCGTCCGTCGTCAGCACGGTCGAGACCCTGATGTCCTCCATGCCGGCGAGTTCGGCCGCCATGTCGAAATTCATGACGTCACCGCCGTAATTGCCGTACATGAAAATCACGCCTGCGCCGCCGTTGGCCGCCTTTGCGCATTCGAGAATCGGGTCGGGCGGCGGTGATGCGAAGACGTTGCCCACCGCGCAGGCATCGGCGAGCCCCCGCCCGACGAAGCCTACGAAGGTCGGCTCGTGCCCCGAACCGCCGCCGATCACCAGCCCGACCTTGCCGGGCCGCGGGCCATGTCTGGCGACGACGGCGCGGGGGTGGTCCGGCACCTGCGTCAGGAGGGCGGGATGGGCCGCCATGATGCCCTCGAGCATTTCCTTGATGACCGCGTCGGGGTCGTTGATCAACTTCTTGGTTTTCATCGCTCTTCTTCCTTGGTCTTCCGCAGCCCCGGCAGGATGGAGCGGACGCCTTGCACCTCATTGCGTCCTGATCGCTCCGGTCTCGGCGTCGACCGTCAGGTTGGGCGAGTAGTAGGGATCGTCGAGCAGCCGGTCGCCCCAGCGCAGCCGCAGAACGAGGTTCTCGCGGTTGAACCGTTCCGCCGTGCGGGGGCTGAGGTCGCGGCCGCGACTGACGCTTTCATGGTGGTTCAGTTCCGCGAAAGGGGTCCAAAGGTTGCGGTACCCGGCCGCCGCGACCTTGAGGCAGAAATCGACGTCGTTGTAGGCCACCGCGAAGGCTGCCTCGTCGAGCCCGCCGACCTGCTGGTAGATGTCCTTCCTGACCACGAGACAAGCCGCCGTCACGGCCGAGACTTCGTTCACGGTCACGAGACTATCGATGACGCCCGGGTCCGTGCGTGCGGCGCGTTTGTGCCGGTGACCGGCCGCGCCGGCGATGCCGACCACCACCCCGCCATGCTGCAGCCGACCGTCCGGATAATAGAGCTTCGCCCCGACACACCCCACCCCGGGGCCGAGCGCCAGAGACACCATTTCGTCGAGCCAGCTGCCGTCGAGCACCTCCACATCGTTGTTCACGAGACCGAGAACCGTACCTCGTGCCGCCTCGGCGGCACGGTTGTTCAGCGCCGCGTAGTTGAACGGGTTTCGGTCGCGCAGGATGCGAATCGCGGCGTCCCCCGCCCAGCTTTCGAAGAGCTTCTGGGTGTCATCTTCGCGCGAGCCGTTGTCGACCACGATGATCTCGTAGGAGGGATAGCTGGTTTTGGCGCGGATCGAGCCGACCGATTTTTTCAGGAGCTCGGCGCGGTCGCGCGTCGGAACGATCAGGGACACCAGGGGCGGATCGGGGATCTCGTGAACGACGCGAGGGTGAGGCGAGCGCGGGTCGGCGAGGACGCGCGTGGCGGCGTCCGGCCGCTCGACATGCGCCCGAACGATCGCCCGGTCTTCCGGGGTGGACGAGGCACGGGCATAGGGCAAAGTGTGGCTGAGAATTTGCGCCACATGGACGACCTCGCCCGGAGCTAGCTGGGCTGTGGCCCGCAGCAGGAGGTCGTGCCGTTGCGCCGGCCGCCCCGCGTCGCGCACCCCGCCGGCCGCAAGCAACGTCGAGCTCTCGATGCAGCACGGATCACCGAGATAGTCCCAACTCAGAGCCCGCGCAGGCGACCAGGCCGGCTTGAACCTGGGGTTTTCGCGCCCGTTCGCACCGATGTCGTCGTCGTCGGCGTAAACCAGCTTGGCGCCCGGAAAGCGATCGAGCGTCGCGGCGAACACCGCCAATGCATGCGGGCGGAACATCGTTCCGGGCCGAGGCAGGAAGACGAATTCGCCGGCCGCCCCGGCGAGCGCGGCGTTGATCCGGCCGGCCCGCGACCCTGACCCATCTTGCAGCGCGCGGATGCGCCTCTCCGTACCGACCGTCTGCGGGACGAACAGTTCCCAGTCCTCGTGGATCTGGGCCTGGAGGCTCGCCCCGAGCGCTTGCGCTTGCGTCTCGTCGATGTCCGGATCGGCGATGATCGAGAACAAGGGTCCTTTTTGAAGCCGATCAGCCCTGGAGCGGTGAAGGTCGAGGTCCTCGGGGCGCTCGTCGAACCGTTCCCGCCAGATCGCATAAGCTTCGGCCGGCGAGGTCGTCGCAGGCGTCATCGGGATGGTGGTCCGGCCCTGGCGCTGCATCTGTATGGCAAACCGGGCCGCGCGCCACAGGAACGAGCGGGGGTCGCCCTTCAGAACGTCCAGGCTGCGCCGCAGGAGGGCGCCGCGCTGCTCCCATTTCGATAGCGCCCGCAAGCCGAGCTCCGAGGGTTGATCGAGCGGGATCGAGCCGGACACCTCGATGTCCATGCGAGCCAGAGGCATCGCCGGACGGAACAGCCCGACGAACCGGTTTCGCGCCACCTTGGCAAAATGCTGCGGCAAGCGCGATCCGTCCTGGAACACGAGGGCGATGCGGGCGTCGACCATGCCTGCGGCCCCGTAGGTGAGTTCGAGGCGATACCAGGCACCGGATAGCGGAGGATCGAAGCTCCGCCGCCAGACCATCGCAGATTCGGGATGACGGATGGAGACGGGACTCGATCTCAAATCCGGTTCGGGCATATCTTTCGGCACAAGGAACCACCCGCCCCGCGCCATCGACATGTCCGCACTCTCCTGCCTAATGGCTGTGCTCCGCCAAGACCTTGAACATGTATTGCCCATAGGTGCTTTTGCTCAGGGCTTCGGCCTCCGCAGCAAATTGGGTCGCATCGATCCAGCCCTGATTTAACGCGATCTCCTCGGGGCAGGCTATTCGAAATCCTTGGCGCTTCTCGTATACGCGGACGAATTCACCCGCCTCGAGGAGCGAATCCGGCGTGCCCGTGTCAAGCCACGCGAAACCTCGCCCCATCTTCACCACCCGCAGCTTTCCCCGTTCGAGGTAAGCGCGATTGAGGTCCGTGATCTCCATTTCGCCGCGCCGCGAGGGCTTCAGGTGGCGCGCCAGCTCGACCACCTCGGCGTCGTAGAAATACAGCCCCGTCACGGCCCAGTTCGTCTTCGGCTGCTTGGGTTTTTCGTCGATCGAAATTGCCTGCCCGGTGGCGTCGAAGTCCACCACCCCGTAACGTTCCGGATCTCCCACATGATAGGCGAAAACGGTGGCGCCGTCCCGCCGCTCGGTCGCGGGCCGCATCAGTTCGGGCAGGCCGTGGCCATAAAAGACGTTGTCGCCCAAGATCAGGCTGGACGTTTCGCTCCCGATGAAATCGGCACCGATCACGAAGGCCTGGGCGAGGCCCTCGGGCCTGGGCTGCTCTGCATAGCTCAACGAAATGCCCCAGCGCGATCCGTCGCCGAGCAGATCGCGGAACAGCGGCAGGTCGCGGGGCGTCGAAATCACCAGCATCTCGCGGATGCCGGCCAGCATCAGCGTCGACAGCGGATAATAGATCATCGGCTTGTCGTAGATCGGCAGCAGTTGCTTGGACATGACGTGCGTCATGGGATGAAGCCGTGTGCCGCTTCCGCCTGCCAGAATGATTCCCCGCATCAGCACCTCTCGATCGCGTTCACAGTCCCGGCGCAGCTCGTGCTCCGCGCCTCGGTGATGCGGGCCACCACTCCACTCGAGGCTTTCGACCGTCCCGTCAGGCTCCAGGCTCGGGCACCGACGCCGGCACGGAACCGAAGTTTGTAGAAGTCGGCGCACGCGGGGACAAGAGCTAGCCCCGCCCGGTGCTTACCGCAACACGTCAGGCTGCTCTTGACTTATTCTGGGCGACGGAGTCGAGCGGCCGCTGACATGGGAAGAGCAGCGCCGCACGAAACTGCGGTGCTGCGGGGTGGAATCAGCCGGACGCCGCGCTGCGCGAGGCAGCCGCACCGCGGGCGAACGTCAGCGCCCGATGGCCGAGAAAGTTGAGCACGGCGCCGAGCACGATGGCGAACGCATGCGCGACCCCCTCCGCGGTCGAGATCGGCAGCAGCGCGCTCGACTCCACGGCAACGACCAGCAATTTCGCGCTGATCATCACGACCCCAACTCCGGCAGTGTTCACGGCGATGAAGCGTGAAGCCTGGGTCGGGAGCGGCAAGGTCGATCCCGGGAAAACCCACGACCGATAAAGTGCGAAGCCGACCCCCATGCCGAACGCATAGGCGACCCCGACCGCGAGCTCGAAGGGGAGTATGTCCGACAGGGGGAAGCGTACGAGCCAATTGAACAGGGAAGCGAGCCCGCCGGCCACAAGGAAGCGAGGTGCGCCTTCAGGGATGGCACGCAGCAAACTCCGCGCGACCCGATCGGCGCGCGCCAGAGCGAGTGGGGGTCGAGCTTCGCGCGAAGACGGCGAGGGCCACACCTGCGCCGTATGTGCGCTGGCTGCGTTGCCAAGCCCGCCTGCCTCGAAGGACGCGTCAGTCATTTCCAGCGACCCCGGAGAGGAAACCCCGCATCTCCACGCCGGCACCTTGGCAGCTT
>JBBPYT010000147.1:0-2407 GCA_038199665.1 Hyphomicrobiales bacterium | reverse complement strand
GTCGTGATAGCCTTACTTATTCGTCCTTTGATCGTCAAGAATGGGACGATATGTATGGGTGCGCCGGAAGTGCGGCGTGACCGGGCAAGCATCGCCCGAAGCCGCCACGGGCGGGGGCCAGCAAGGAAAGCCGTGACGCAAGGGAACAGAATACGATCAGCACCTACGACATTCGCGTCCCCGACTTTGTCGGAAAGGCAGTGCTGATCCCGGGCGACTCCACATGACCGTGGCTGTTCAAGCCAAAGGCGGAAATATGAAAATGTCCCCTTGCATGTGCCGCGGATAATGCCCGAAGACAGATGCTTCTCGATGCCCTCGATGGAGGTCGGTGCCGAGGCGCGCGTGAAGCGCGTCTTGCGGAGATGATCGCGGCGTGCCCCGCGACAGTGACCAATTCGCGGTGTCCGCGCGCCTTGATGGGGGCGGCGCTTCGTCGGAATGAATCGATGTCACTGCTGCTCCGGTGCGGCTCGCAAGGCTTGCAGCAGCCCGTTGGTTGGATTGCCGTCGGGAACCATCCTGACGCTCGCCTGTGCGGCCCTGATAACGTCGCGGAGGGCGAGACTGATGCGGCCTTCCCTGTTGTCTACGGGGTAGCCCAACGCGGCGAGGCGGGCCTGCAACGCGATGCGGTTGTCTCGCGACATCGGCGGGTCGCTCGGCCAGGGAGTCTGGATTGCAAGCCCGGCCTCCATCCGGTCGGCGAGTTGCGCGACGCTCAGCACATAGGTGTCGGAGAAATTGTAGGTCTTGAGCACCTCGTAATTCTCCGTGACCAGGAACCCCGGTCCCCTCGCTCCCGCGGGAAAGAACAGGATCGCGGCGCCGCTCAATGGCATCGGAGCCCGATCCGCGCGCGTGACGCCGAGTGACGCCCAGTCTTTGTAGCTGGCGCGACTGATGCGATAATCGAAGCCAGCAGGCACGCTCACCTCGAAGCCCCAGGGCCGTTGCGGCCGCCACCCCTGCGATCGGATGAAGTTGGCAATGGAGGCAAGCGCGTCGGGCACACTCGCCCAGATATCCCGGCGACCGTCGCCGTCCCAATCAACGGCGAACTTCTCGAAGCTCGACGGCATGAACTGCGGCAAGCCCATCGCTCCCGCCCAGGAGCCACGCAGGTTCTGCCGACGAATGTCGCCGTTCTGCAGCATCGTCAAGGCCGAAAGCAATTCGGCGCGATACAGCCCGGGCCGGTAGCTCATAGAAGCCAGCGTAGCCAGTGAGCGGATCACATCCTTGCTGCCGGCCGAGGCGCCGTAGCCCGTTTCCATGCCCCACACGGCGACGATGATGGATCGCGGCACCTGATAGCGGCGCTCGATCGCCGCAAGGTCGGAGCTCCACCGCTCGACCATGGCGCGACCAGCGGCCACGCGGGCTGGCGTCACCTGCGAAGCGAGATAGGCGCCGATGGGCTTGATCTCTTCTGGTTGCCGTCGAGTCATCGCCGCGACCGACGGGTCCGGCGCAAGCCTCGCGAAGGCCGCGTCGAAGACGGCGCGCGACACGCCACGGCCCTCCGCGTCCGGCCAGAGCGAGTCGACGAAAGCCCGGAAATCGGCCGTCGTGAGGGCCGTTCCGGCCGGCGGCGGCGAGGCGGCTGCGGCCGACGCTCCCGCGGCCTCGGCAGACCAAAACACAAGTGTCGCGAGGACCACTGCGGGCAACGTCGTCGCGAGATGCGCCACTCCGGCTGTCCCCATCGCAAATAGCCCCTGCAACGTTGCTACGAAGAGCCTAAGCCAATGGAGCCTGCGTGAAAACGTGCTGTCCGCTTCGCCCGAACCGGACAGCGCGCAGCGCGCAGGCCGCCGGGCCGCCGCCGTGGGATCGACATCCTGCGTCGACGTGACGATCCGTCGTTGGCAGATCCTGACGGGCAAGGACGCCATCCATTCGACGGTGCTCACCTTTACGGAGCGGGAGCGCCAGCGCGTCGAGCCGGGGGCGGATGCTTCGGATCCGAACAGTCGCGGAGGCAGCCATGAATGATCCGGTCGGCGACAGCAGCTGCCGTCCGGCACGCGCTGGCGGAAGGGGCAATCAGGCAACCCCCGCGGAGGAGCAAAGGGATCCCGCAACTTCAAGACGGAGCTCGCCCACGTTCGACCAACCGGCCCAGCACAGGATCGCCGGGCGCGTTCTTCCTCGCTGGCCACAGAACTGGTGAGGCGGTCGACCTTCGCGAGCACCACCGGGACGCGGTGCAGGCGGGCCGCCGCAAGAGCGCGGGGCCAGGGCCGGCCGGTCGCTCTTCCAGTTCTCAACTTCCGTGAACTTTTCGATGATCCTGCGTCACCGCCATTTCAGGTAGTGCTGGACGGCCCGTTGGTGCGCTTCAAGACGTTCTTCCGGGCATGACGTTCTGTCGAGCCTCCCGGTACTCAGTCGCACTCGCGGC
>JBBPYT010000146.1:0-7554 GCA_038199665.1 Hyphomicrobiales bacterium | reverse complement strand
GATGGAGCGGGCCGAGTGAAACCCGGTCGAGCGAAGATCATATCCTTCGAGAATGTTGAGGATTTCGCATAGTGCGACGCCGCCGGCGCTCGGAGGCGGCGCGGACTGGACGTCATAGCCCCGATAGGCGCAGCGAACCGGAGCGAGCTCTCTCACCCTGTAGCTGTCGAAATCCTGCTCTTGCATGAGGCCTCCACCGGCGCGGCTCGCGGCCACCATCGCCTTGGCGACATCGCCGCGGTAGAAGGCATCGGGTCCACCAAGGCTGATGGCTTCGAGCGTTTCTGCGAGCTCGGGTTGCCGCAGTCTATCGCCGACCTCGTAAGGTTTGCCGTCGTGAAGGAAGACTGCTGCGGTAGTCGAGTCCTTGCTGAAATCCGCCGACGCAAGATCGAGAGGCGTAATGTCGGCAGGGCCGAGTTCGAACCCCTCTCGAGCCAGCTCGATCGCCGGCGCCATGACGGTTGCGCGAGGCAGGGTGCCGTAATGCTGCAAGGCCCAATCCAGGCCGGCGACCGAGCCCGGCACCCCGACTGCCAGCCACCCTTCGGTAGACAGGCCTGGAACGACATGGCCTTCCGCATCCTGGAACATGGTTTCGCTTGCGGCCAACGGCGCTTTTTCGCGAAAGTCGAGGAAGGTGGAGCGGCCGTCCGCAAGGCGGACCGACATGAAACCACCTCCGCCCAGGTTGCCGGCAGCCGGCCACACCACCGCCAGCGCGTAGCCAACGGCGACTGCCGCATCGACGGCGTTGCCGCCGCTCTTCATGATCCCGATGCCGGCTAGGGAAGCCAGGCGTTGGGCGGACACCACCATGGCATGATCGGCAGCGACCGGCGGCGGCGAGGCCGCATAGGCGATGCTCGATGCTGAAATCGCTGCGAGCCCAAGCGGGATGCGAAACATACGGGAGCTTCCATCGGATCACCGAAGCCGGTCCTTGCGGGCCGGCTTCGGAGGAGAGTAGTCGACCTCGGCATCCGCTGGAAGCGGCGCTACCGCGACTTAGGTTCACGACACCGGCAATCTCTTTCGCGGTGCTACTGATTTCGTCGGCCTGACCGCTCACTACATTTTTTTGCACAGCAAAAGAAATAAGGGATTAAAAGCTGGCTAGATGTACCCGAGGATTATCGGCCATACATCGGCTCAATGGAGGAAGCGATGCGAAGACGAGCGTTTGTAGCGGCCATCGCCGCGATTTCCTTGGTTGCCCTGGCAAAACCTTCCCTAGCTGCTGATGGCGGCACTGCGGCTGAGGCAAAGATGCTGCTGGAAAAGGCCGTCGCGGCGGTCAAGGCCGACAAACCCGGCGCGATCGCCAAATTCAACAAGGCTGATGGAGGCTTCAGAGACCGGGACTTGTATGTTTTCTGTGCGGGGCCAGACGGTAAGATAGAAGCGAATGCAAACCCGGCAATCGTCGGCACCGATCTTAAGACCCTCAAGGACAAGACCGGCAAGATGTTGGGTCAGGAAATGTACGACGTCGCGAAGGAGGGCACGTTCAGCGAGGTCAGCTATATGTGGCCGAAGCCCGGAACGACCGAGCCGGTGCAAAAGGTGACCTACGTGACCAAGGTCGCAGACCAAATCTGCGGCGTCGGCTACTACAAGTAGCCGCGCCTATCGTATCGGCCTGATATAATCCGATCGTCATGCCCGGCGACCTGGGCATGACGCCTTTGCGCCGGAATTTGAGCGTGGTCGGTCGAGCGCGTCGACTCCTCTCAGTGCGACAGTCCACTGCATCGGGTTTTCAATTGCCGCTTCGTCCTTCTCCGCATAGGTCCGCCACCGACAGTCCTCGGGCACCGCTTGCGCTCGGGCTCGTCGCCCTTGCCGAAAGCCCCCTTCCGCCGGATCCCATCCTGGTGCCGGTGTGGCTGGCGCAACCGAGACGTGTGTGGTTTTGGCGGGCATCGATGTTTTCGGGTTTTGGCTCGGCGCCGATGCGGTGCGACGCAAGGTGACGCGGTCGACCAACCTGCCGCCGATGTTCGGGTTGCCCGAATCTTGGGTCATCGCGTTGCTGATCGGCTTGGCGACAGCCCTTGTGATCGGGGCGGCATGGGCGTTCCAAGCGTCCGGATACGCACCGTGCGAACTTTGCCTGCTGGAACGGATTCCTTATTACGTGGGCATGCCGGTCGCGGTAGTAACCGCGGTGGCGTCGCGGCGAGGCTACCGGTACCTCGCATTGGCGGGCTTCGCGGTGCTCGTCGCAACGTTCGCGGCCAGCACTGCCCTGGGCCTCTATCACGCCGGCGTCGAATGGAGGTTCTGGCCCGGGCCGACGGAATGTTCGGGTGCGCTGACCGCGCCGCCCAATGTGGGCGATTTCCTTGAACAGCTGCACCATGTTGCCGTGGTTCGCTGCGATCAGCCGGCGCTTACGATTGTCGGCCTTTCCCTAGCCGGCTGGAATGTGGTCGCATCGATCATCCTCCTGGCTCTGGCCAACGCCGGCATACTCCGAAGGGGGTTTCGCGGGTAGCTGATCCGGGCTGATTTGTTGTCTTTCGGCCGTTCAGCGGACCTTGACCCTCGGTTCCATCGACATTCTCGGTCCGAGCTCCAGGTCGGGACGCTTGTCGAAGGTTGTCGTGATCGGAACGCGCTGCACGATCCTCACGTCTTTGCCGATCGAGGATGGCGTCCCTCGCGCCACCTTGGCGCAAGCGCAGGCGATTCCGGAGCTCGATTCAAAGGGGTTTCAGTTCAAGAGGCGAAAGAACTATGCGACGGCAAAGCGTCGCGGCGCAGACGGGGCTGGGCGGTCAGCGACCCTGGGATGAAGGCATCGAAAGCGGCCCAGAACTGCTGACGCAAGCTATCCCGCTCCATGAGAATCTCATGTCGTGCCTGGGGCACCATCACCAGCGAACTGGCGCGCAGCCGGGCGACCAAACGCTCCGCCGCGCGCGCTTCCACGACGCGGTCCAGGCCCGGCATAACGACGAGGGTAGGCGTCCGGAACCGACGGCCGAAATCGTCTTCGTCCAAGGCCGCCATCGCCTCGAAGGCCGCGGTAAGCCAACTGACCGTGGGGGTCCCGATAAGCAATCGCGGCTCGGCGCGGAGCAAGGCCGCGGTGCGCTCGAACCGCACCGGGTCGGACGTCAGTACATTGCCTTCGAATGTGCTCAAGAACAGCGAGCGCTTGCGTCCCACCGGTACGAAGCTTCTGCCAAGGCCTATGAAATGGCACCACCTGGCAATAACCCGCAGCATTTCGGGCGAGGGCAGGCCCGCGATCTCGATCATTGGCGCCGACAGGACAAGCCGCTGAAATACGTCCGGCCAATCGGCGGCGAAATGCAAGGCGATCGGCCCACCCATGGAATGGGCGAGCCCGAACCAGGGTCGTGGGCAGAACGGCTTCAGGACCTGCTGGGTCAAGGCTGCTAGATCCCGCTCGTATTCGGCGAAGCCCCGGACATGGCCTTTGAGCCGATTGCGCAGCGCACGATCCGACAAACCCTGCCCGCGCCAATCGAAAACGACCGCCTGGAACCCGCGCTGGCGCAGCTCTTCCACGACCTCGAAATATTTTTCGATGAATTCGCTACGGCCGTTGCAGATCACCACGGTCCCGACGGGCTCCATAGGCCGGCCGAGATGGGAAGCCGGAGGCCAGCGCGCTGTCCTGAGCAGGACTCCGTCACTCGCAATAACCGGACTTACGATGCCGTCGGGCGGAGCTCTTCCGGTGGTCTCGACCAAATTCATATTCGCAGCTCGACTGAGCGGAAGCTTCCTTCCCGTCCGATTATCGTTGGTAAGCCTGCACTACCAGCCGCTAAGGCAGACGGGCCGATCGAAAAATCATCACTGCTCCCGTGTCGGCAGGCGACGCATCGCCCCATCGAGCCATCCACTCCTGTCCTTTATCTCATCGGCTCCCACAAACAAATGGCCCAATTCCTTGTGGAACTGGGCCAGAATCTCTTCAGGGGGTCAGCTTACCAGCGGTGCCACCGGCGCCAGCCCCAGGGATGATATCCCCGCCAACCCCATGGACGTCGCCAACCATAACCGCGCCATCCCCAAGGACGCCGCCAGCCCCAACCGTACCGCCAATAGACGGTCTGCAGGTTGAGCTGCTGACCCGCATCAGAGGTGACTGCCGGGGCGAGATTGCCGACAGGCATCGCCGAAGCATCGGTCGAAGCGATTGCCACTCCGCCAAGCGCAATAGCGCCAGCGAGGGCTCCCCTCAGTAAGTGTGTCAAGGAATTTACTCCCGATTTGCTCACACGCCCAAACAGAAATTCGGTTGGGGTCCTTTGGGTTCCCTCAATGTTCGAGATGCGGTGGCATCACGGATATTATCTACCCCTCCGATATCGAGGCAACCGGCCGACAAGCTGCTCGACCCTGTGCCCGTCACAGGGCATCGGGATAGACTCTTACCCGACCGCGACCGAGCTGGCGGTCGGCCTCGCCGGCCCGTGGCGTCGAACCGTAGTCTGTGACCGGCACGGACGACCCTGCCGTTGGCGAGCCAGCGTCGATCGGCCGGGGGTCCGAACCGGTGAGCTTCTCGCCTACGCGGCGTGCATCGTCCTTGATGGTTTCTGCGGCACTGGAGACGGCTCCCGCGACCCCGCCCGTCTTGGCCACGGGCGCCGAACGCGCCGCCGAGCTTCCGGTGTAACCGGGTTCTGAGGCGGCGCCGGGAATGTGGCCCGCCGTTCCGACGGCGGATCCGGACGCGGCAGAGCCGGCGTATTCGCCGTTCCAACCTTCCGAGCGCCAGTTCGACTCGCGCTCGTCAAGATCCACGGTTCCCTCATCGTCGAGCACATCGGTGACGCGGTCGAGCAGGCTGTCGTCCGCCCGAACCGTGACCAGCGTTCCGCCGCGGCGGACGCCCTCGGCATAAAGATGCGCATCCTCGTGGCTGATACCGGCATCGGTCAGGGATCCGACGAGCCCGCCTGCTGCCGCACCTATCCCGGCGCCGACCAGCGTAGAGGCAAGCCAACCCGCCGCCACGACCGGTCCGAGACCGGGGATCGCCAGCATGCCCAGGCCGGCCAGGAGGCCCGCGCCGCCGCCCAGCAGGGTGCCGAGCGAAGCGCCGGTGCCGGTGCCGCTGACGTGATCGCCGGTCGTGTTCGTATCATAATAGCGGCTATGGCCGGCATCGTTGGAAACGATACTGATGGCGCTGTGAGGAATGCCTCCGACTTCGAGCTTGCGCACGGCATTCGCCGCCGCATCGTAAGTGTCGAAAAGCGCCGTAATGGTTCTGGTCGCCATGGTAATCTCCTGGTTTGGTGGTGCGGCGGCCCAAGTGGGAACGACGAGTGTCGGGGGCCAGCCCTGAGCGGCGTCGGTTATTTCGCGGCGATGTTGCCCTTGTAGTCGAACCCGACGGCAACACTCTTGCCGCCGCGCATCGCCTTGCCGCGCCAGATGCCCTGATCGTCCTTGTTGAGATCGGACACATTCGTGAAGCCGGCGCTTTCGATCCGCGACTTGGCCTGACCCTCGGTGAAGCTGTTGGCGCCCTTTTCGAGAGCCGATGGATCGACAAGGGTGACGGTGCCGGATGCATTGACGCTCGAGGTAGCATTGCCCGAGGGGTTTACGGCATTGTTGGACGAACCCGTCGCACTACCGGTGCCCTGGGAGGCTGGGGGAGTATCCTGGGCAATGGCCGGGCCCGTAATCAAGGCCGTGGCTATTACGAGCGGGAGCAGGGAACGCATTCTGTCCTCCTCAACGGGGTGGATTTGTCCGTTAGCAACCGCGAGGCGGCCGATTGGTTCCGGTTAAGGACGGCCTGCCTGCCGCCGGCAAAGCTGGTCAGGACAGGCCAGCTGGTCTTCCGGTCTACCACGCGCGGGGGGTGTCGCGGCCTGCCTCAGCTCTCGGAACAAGCTGAAGCCAAGCGTGCTTCCATAGACGAACCGGCGGGTTGAGGGGGGGCCTGGCTGACCGTTGCCCGATCAGGCATTCAACAAGGCGAAGGCCCGTACGGGGGAGCCGGAACCGCCCTTGAATTTCAGCGGGACGCCGAAGAACTGGAATTCGCCCTTGCCCAGCAGACTCTCCAGGTTGACCAGCCATTCCCAATGGCTCACGCCGAGGTCCCGGCACAGGCGATGCTGCGCGAAGACATTGTCGGTCGGCTTGTCGGTGGAGGGCCCTTCGACGCCGTGCATCCTTGATCCGCGGTCGTAGAGCCAGCGCGTCGCCTCGACCGTAAGAAGCGGGTTTTTCCAAACGGAATCCGCCGAAGGATAGTTGCGGGCGTGAAAGCCCGTGCAGAGCAGGACGATGTGACCGTCGACCTTTACGCCTGCCTGCCCCTGCGCCTTTTCCATGTCGGGCACGGCGATCTCGCCGAGATCGGGGATATGACGCAGGTCGAAGCAGATCGCTTTGCCGAAGAAAAGGTCGAGGGGCATCTCGTCCACGGCCGCACCCCTTGGGTCGACGTGGCGGAACGCGTCGACATGCGTTCCCACGTGGTCGAGCATGGCGATGAAATTGGTCTGGAACGTCATGGCGTCGCCCGGTACGCCGAGCCCGAGCGGCCTCGTATTCTCATGGGTCATGTGGGTGGTGAGAACCGGCCGCTGGAACAGCTTGTGGGCTGGCATGTTGTCTTCGATGGCCAAGCTAAGATCGATGATTTGCGTCGGCATGGCTGTTCTCGCTTGTTGAATCCCGAGGTTCAGACCGGATTGAGGTAGGGAGCAAAGCTCTGCGGCCTATCGATGATCGCTACGATCTTCAGCTGCGCGATGCTTCGTTGGGAACCGGCGGCCAGATGGTCGCTCCACCATTCCGATGCGGCGCGGATCGACCCGTTCAAGAGAAGCTCGATCGCCATGCGGGTCTCCGACAGAGCGGCATCGTCGTGCGGTAGCCCGAGCTGTTCGAGGGATCGGCTGGCCGCCGCCAAGGGCATGAGGTTCTGCCGGATCGCTTCGACCAATTGCGTATTGGGGGCCGGCAGAATGCAAAGCTGCACGAACCTGCGCTCGAACGCTTCCGCACCGGCGCCGTTCTGCACCCCGTTTTCCCATCCGGCGGCTTCGGCGCTCAATCTTTCCAAAGGCTCGCGCGCCAGCCGAGGCGCCGCCGACATCAAAGCCGCGGGTTCGAGAATGCGGCGCAGCTCATAGCGTTCCTTGATGGTCTGGGCGGTGAGCGGACCCGCAATCCAGTGTGAACTCTGATTCTTGTTCAGCAGACCGCGTTCGTGCAGGCGGCCGAGGAGGTCGCGGACCACCGTCCTGCTCACACTGAAGTGATGGGCGAGTTCCGTTTCAACGATGCGGAATTCGCCGAAGATCAGGCAGGATGCAACAGTGCGCTCGACTTCGAGGGCGATCCGCTCCCAGGACCCGCGGGATTGCAGGGCTTCATCGACCTCTCCGGGCACCCGCAGGCCGAGCCGCCGCAGGTCGGCGCGGCGGGGTTCGACCGCGCCACCGCTCCGGCCGACGACGAAACCGCGACCCCGGAACCGGTGCACGAGTCCGTCCTGTTCGAGTTGCTGCAGGGCTTTTTGAACCGGGGCACGGCTAG
>JBBPYT010000145.1:0-8490 GCA_038199665.1 Hyphomicrobiales bacterium | reverse complement strand
GGCGACCTGACCCTGGCTGAAATTAACGCGTGGCTCACTCGTCGACGCGATCAAATTGCGTCCGGCCGCTCGTCGATCCGGGTCGGTCATATTGACTTCTTCGCACGCCCACCGGCGCCCGTTGAGCAGTAAAATCGCAATCGAACAACACCTCGCCATCGAGCGGATGGACGCGTATCGGCGGACGCAGCGCGTGATCGAGTTGGTCGATCGGACCGAGCGAGAAACTCGGTAGGCCATCGCCGAGGATGATCGGAGCGACGATGACATGCAGGCGATCGAGACAGCCTGCTGCGAGGAAACGCGAGAGGGTGTCGGGGCCGCCCTCAATCAGCACACGGCGCAATCCAATCTCCGCCAAGCCAGCGAGGATCGCGGCTGGCGCGATGTGTCCGTTCGCCGCCGGCAGGGTGAGAATATCGACACCGGGAAGCTCGCAACGTGTGCCATGCGCCGTCACAACAAGGCGGCGGGCACCGTCGTCGGCCAGCAGACGGGCAGTGGACGCAAGTCTCCCACGAGGATCGATTACGACGCGCGCTGGGTCGGGTCCGGTGACGCGGCGAACCGTCAATTGCGGGTCATCCGCAAGTGCGCTGGAGATTCCGACGACGACAGCATCGACCAGCGCGCGAAGCCGATGCAAATGCGCGAGACCGGCCGGTCCATTGATGTAGTGCGAATGTCCGGTCGTCGTGGCGATACGTCCGTCGAGTGACTGACCGATTTGACCAACGACGACGAGGTCATCGATGGTTCCGGCGCGCAGCGGCCCAAATATCTCCTCCCACGGCGGCGGAAGGTCGTTGGCCAAAGCGCGAAACATTTGAGGAACAGTTCGCCAGGACTCGATCGAAGCGTCGGCGCCAGTCGGAGAAGCTCCGCCGAGATCTGCCCGCGGCAGTGAAAAATGCGGACGGGTCAAGATGGTGCGGCTTGCTCAAGACACGAGACCATTCCGCCATACGGTATGATCTTACGCATGACCATCTCCTGTTTTTTGGGATGGGAGCTTCCAGGCGGGAAAGCTCCGCAGTGTTGACTGACCCCTATCGACTCGGGATCACTGGCGGCGGCAGAACGTCCAAGCTATTTGTTCTGCGCCGGCGGCGCACTCGCGCCGGGCACCGGCGGATTGAACACGGGCGCGGGCGCAGCAGCGGGCGCGGGCGCGGTCCAGGCCTTGTAATCGGCCTCTGAAATATCCGGCAGCTTCTTCAGGAAAGCTGCGATCGACCAAAGGTCCTCGTCCTTCGCACCGGCGAGTGCGAAGCTCGGCATACCGGTCATGTTGATGCCGTTCTTGATCACCCAGAACAATTGCGACGGTGTGCGATCGTTTACCAGTTTCTTGAGATCGGGCGGGTCGGGGTGCAGCCCTTCGGAGAACTTGGCCCAATTCACACCGGGCGCGCCGTGACAATTGGCGCAGCCATTTGCGGCGAACGCACGTGCGCCGGCCAGGATCTTGGCGGGATCGTTGAAAGTGGCCGACGGCGGGTCGTCCGCATGGCGGTTGATCGAGGCCGTGCGCACCTGGACCAGCGCCCAGCGGACGATACCCGGGTCCTCCGCGGTGCCGGCTACGCTATAGAAGCCGCCAAGGAAGAATACCGCCGCGCCGACGGCGCCGATGACCGCAAGTGCACCGATCGCTGCCAGAATTCGCATGAAGCCCTCTGATACGCTCGAACGGCGTGGACGGTAAACACGCCAAAGTCGCCTTTATTCGGTGCCGATCAGGGCTCGCCGTCCGCCTCAAGCCGTACGTCCCCGGTCACTTGACCTTCGCTAGGGCGGCCTTGGGTCAGCTTGATGTGATCTCGTCGATTTTCGAAACGGCCCTGTTTCGACGCAAAATTTTCGACTGCTGCCGCAGATCCGAGAGGGGCCTTCGATGCCCTTCTCGTCCAGAAAAAGCCAGTTCGCCGGCGGACATGACGGCAGGTTAGCGCAGCAGCCTCTCACGGCCATAAAGCAGGAGCATGGCGACGATCACCACGCCGTAGATGATCTGGCGTCCCGCTTCCGGCATCTGCATGACGGAAAGGATCGACTGAAGCAACGTGATCAGAATGACCCCGGCGACCGTGCCGAGATAGGAGCCGCGGCCGCCCAGGATCGATGTGCCGCCGAGGACGACCGCGGCGATCGAGGGGAGAAGATACGCATCGCCCATGGCCTGCGCCGCCTTGCTGGCATAGCCTGCCAGCAGAATTCCGCCGAAAGCCGACAGGCCGCCTGAGATCGCGAATGCGAACATGACGACGCGCTGGGTGTCGACGCCGGACAGATAAGCAGCACGCTCGCGGTTGCCGATGCCGTAGACGGCGCGACCGAAGGTCGTGCGCGTCAGGAGGAACACCGCCGCGCTGCCGACGATCGCCCAAACGATGAGCGCATTGGGGATACCGAGGATCGTGTCGCCCGTCGCGATGAAGCGCATCGCGGCCGAGGCGGAATCCTGCGGGGAAAAGCCTCCGGTATGGGCCACCATCAGTCCCTGCGCGACGGCATTGACGGCCAGCGTGATGATCATCGAGGGAATGCGAAGATAGGCGACGCCGATGCCATTGACAAAGCCGAGCGCGATGCCGCAGGCGAGTCCGAAGGGGATGGCGAGCACCTCGCCGGTGTGACCATAGGCTGTCGCGGAGGCGGACATCATTCCGCCGACAGCGACGACCCACGGCACCGAGAGGTCGATCTGGCCGAGCAGGATGACGATCATCATGCCGGTCGCGATGATGCCGAGGAAGGCAGCGACCTTCAATTGCTGCAGGAGATATTCCGGCGACAGAAAGCTGCTCGAGTAGAGGCTACCGAGCAGGAGAAGGGCGACGACGCAGCCGAAAGCGATTGCCACAGCGGGATCGAGGCGATGCAGGAACGACGGCAAGCGTGCCTTCATTGCGTGGGCTTCGTCAGGACGCATTGTTGCGTTTCATCCAAACAAGTCGAGGCGGTTGCGGACCCGCACCAGCCGAGCGGCGCCGATGCATACCGACACCAGGAGCACCATTCCTTGGAACAGCGGCTGCCACAGCGGCTCGATATCGAACACGAACAGAAGATCGCCGA
Organism: Hyphomicrobiales bacterium; assembly: GCA_038199665.1. GTDB lineage: Bacteria > Pseudomonadota > Alphaproteobacteria > Rhizobiales > Beijerinckiaceae > Lichenihabitans. The sequence continues at coordinate 5,409 of JBBPYT010000145.1, read as the reverse complement.
TCGCGCGGAAGGCGAGCGCCCCAAAGATCGCCCCGACCGCGCTGCCCGAGCCGCCGAAAAGCGAGACGCCGCCCAGCACGACAGCGGCGATCGAATAGAGCGTGTACGTGCTGCCATTGGCGGCCGACGCCTCGCCGGAATAGGTGAAGAACGTGAGATAGAGGCCCGCCAGGGCCGAGAGCAGGCCGGACAGCGTGTAGGCGACGAATTTCGCACGCCGGATCGGCACGCCCGACATGTAGGCCGCTACTTCCGACGACCCCGTCGCGTAGGCCGCGCGACCGATGGTCGATCGTCGGAACGGCACCCAGATCACCAGGACCACCACAGCCAGCGCCGCCAAGCTTGCCGGAATGCCGCCGGGAAGCTGGCCCGTGAAGGCGTCGGTAAAATCTGAGTTGAAATTGTCGACCCCGCCCGGATTCGGGCGCAGCGCCAGCGCGATCCCGAAGTAGATCGCCCCCGTTGCGATCGTCGTCACGATCGGCTGCAGCCGGCCGTAGATGACGACCAGACCATTGATCGCGCCGCAGAAAAGCCCAACCAGGAGCACGCCGGCCACGCCCAGCGCGGTCATGCCAGGGGAGCCGGCGACGATGTACGAGGCGACGCAATTGCACAGGATGAACACCATGCCGACCGACAGGTCGATGCCGGCGGTGATCACGACCATGGTCTGCGCCATGGCGACGAGCGCCAGGAGCACACCCTTGTTGGCGGCGGTCGTCACCACATTGGCGGTGAAGCCGGCCGGATGATTGCTGGCATAGATCGTGAACATGACGATGAAGACGAGGAACGCCAGCAGCGTCCCCCGGTGCTCGTCGAATCTGTAGCGCCAATCGATCATGCGCCGACCGCTGGCCTGACGCCGGCCTCGACAGGGTCGGCCACGATATTCAGCGCGCTGGAGATCAGCGCGCGCTCGGTAATCTCCGATCCGACGAGGACGCGCTTCACCGCACCGTCGTAGAGGACGAGAACGCGGTCGCAGCAGCCGATCAGCTCGTCGTAGTCGGTGGAGTAGAAGATGATGGCCGCGCCCGAATCCGCGAGCCTGCGCAGGAGCTGGTACATCTCCTGCTTGGTCCCGACGTCGATGCCGCGGGTCGGATCGTTGAGGAGGATGATGCGCGGCGTGACCATCAGCCATTTGGCGATGACGACCTTCTGCTGATTGCCGCCGGACAGCGCCCCGACCGGGATGTCGGTGCCGGCCGTGCGGATCGACAGGAGGCGGATCATCTTCTCGATCGCGTTGCGTTCCGCCGCGCGATCGATGACGCCGCCATTCGAGAACAGGTCGAGCGCCGCAAAGGACAGATTGTTGCTCACCGACATCGGCAGCATCAGCCCCTCGGTCTTGCGGTCCTCGGGGATCAGCGCCATGCCGATCCGCTTGCTCTTGGCGACGCGCGGGTTCGCGACGCTGACGCGCTCGCCGTCGATGAGCGTCTCGCCCGACACACCCATGAGGACGCCGAACAGCGCCAGCAGAAGTTCGCGCTGGCCCTGGCCGTCGAGGCCACCGAGGCCGACGATCTCGCCGGCGCGGGCGGTCAGCGAAATGTCCTTCAACCGGTCGGTCCACGACAGGTTGCGGACTTCGATGGCTGGCGGCTTGTCGCTCGAAGCCGGTGTCGGCTTCGGCAGGAACACATGGGTGTATTCGCGGCCGATCATCAGCTCGACGACCTCGTCGTCCGACTTGGTGCCGGCGCGATAGGTCGCGACATTGCGGCCGTTGCGGAACACGGTGCAGTCGTCGGCGATCTCGGCGATCTCGTGCATGCGATGCGAGATATAGAGTAGCGCCAGCCCTTCCGCGCGCAGGCGCTTCAGGACCGCGAAGATCCGGGAAACGTCGGCCGCGGTCAAAGCCGATGTGGCTTCGTCGAGGATGAGAATACGCGGCTGCCGCGCCAGCGCCTTGGCGATCTCGACCATCTGCCGTCGTGAAAGGGGCAGGTCCTTCACCGGCGCCAGCGGGTGGATGTCTTCGGCGCCGGCGCGCGCCAGCGCTTCTTCGGCCATAGCGCGCTGGCGCCGGCGGTCGATCAGGCCGAAGTGGCTCGGCGGATGGCTGATGAGGAGATTGTCGGCGACCGACAGGTCGGGGATCAGCGACAGCTCCTGAAAGATGCAGGCGATGCCCGCCTGGTTGGCGGCTGCCGGCGAAGCGAAGATGACCTCGCGTCCGTCCAGCGTCATGCGCCCTTCGTCAGGCGCGACGACCCCCGCCATGACCTTGATCAGAGTCGATTTCCCGGCGCCGTTCTCGCCGAGGATGGCGTGGACGCGGCCCGCCGCGACGGCGAGCGCGGCCTTTTCCAGCGCCTTGACGCCCCCATAGCGCTTGGACACGCCCTGCATGCTGAACAGCGGTTCTACGGCGGCCTCCATCCCGTCCCCCCGATGAAAGCGCCGCGAGGCGGGGCCCCGCGGCGCCTATGTGGTCGAGGCTGCTCGCGCTACTGGTTCTTTTCCGACTGACCCATGATCTGCTGCGAGGTGAAGTTGATGCCGCAGGTCGGGAAAGCGTTGCCGACGAAGAAGTTGTCGGACTGGTCGGAATAGTAGTTCTCGCTGTCCTTGAAGTTCGGGTCCTCGACGATGGCGAGAGGCAGCTTGACGGACTGGGGCACGACCTGTCCCTCGAGGGCTGCGATGGCGGTCTTGATGGCGACCGCGACCTGGGCCGGACCCGTGCCCGCGGATGAACACTTCAGGCCGTCGGCCGAATATTTTGCGCAGAACTTGCGAAAGCCGTTCTCGGTCTCGCCGCCGAACGGCACGAACGGGTGCTTGGCGTCGATCATCGCCTGCACGACGCCGGTATCGCCGCCCTGGGCGGTGAAGCCGTCGAAGTGCTTCTGCACGGCGATGGCGTCCGCGGTCGCCTTCTGCGCCGTAGGATCGTCCCACTTGCCGACGACTTCGACTACGTCCCACTTCTTGCCGGACTTGTCGAACGTCTCGTGAATGCCGTTGTGGCGGTCGGTGTCGACCGACGTACCGGCAACCCCGCGGACCTCGAGGATTTTGCCGCCGTTCGGAACATTCTTGACAAGCCAGTTGCCCCACAGCACGCCGAGGCCCTTCTGGTCGACGTCGACGTTGATAGCATCTTCGGTGTCGAGGATGTTGTCAAACGCTACGAGGACGACGCCGGCTGCCTTCGCGCGCTTGATCACCGGGCCGAAGGCCTTTGGATTCTGCGCGTTGACGATGATCGCGTCATAGCCGGAATCGATGAAGTTGTTGATCGCGGCGATCTGCGCGGCGACGTCCTCGCCCGTCGAAACGACCTTGAACTCCTTGAGCTTCGCGACGACTTCGGGGACCGCCGCATAGGCTTTGGCGGTCTTGATCATCTGAATGCGCCAAGTATTGGCGATGAAGCCGTTGGCGAGCGCGACGCGATACGGGCCGGGCTTCTTCGCCCACTGGAAGAATTTCGTCGAGTCAGCCCAAGGCACGAAGCACTTGGGCTCCGCGGCCGGGCCGGCCACGATCTGCGGGCCGGCCGCCCACGCCGATCCGGAAACGGCGCAGAACAGCGCTGCCGCGCCCAACAACAAGATCTGCTTATGCGTCCTGAGGCTCATCGTCTTTCCTCCCATGATTTGTCGACCACGATCGGCTTGATCGCGACCGTGGCTACTGGCATACCGCAATACCGATATACCCGGCAAATTACCGTCGCAAGATGCGAAGCGCCGCGACCGGAAACTGATGGACGTGCGCAACGAGCAATCTTGGGGACAGGGGCAGAGGAGCCGATGGCCTTTACGTTTGATCGCCAGCAGAGCGTTCCCCGGCAAATCTACGAGCTGCTCCGAGAGAAGATCCTATCGGTCGAATTGAAGCCAGGCGAGTCGATCAACGAGCGACGGCTTGCCGAGTGGTTGGGCGTGTCGCGAACGCCGATCAGAGAGGCGATAAAGCGACTGGCCGACAACGGCCTGATTTCGATCATTCCGAACATCGGAACGTCGGTGGCCCTCATCTCCCCCAAGAAAGTCGAAGAGCTGTATCTGATCCGAAAAAGCCTCGAATCGGCTACGGCGCGCGTCGCCGCGCAGCATTTCGATCAAAAGGATGTCGGAGTTTTGCGCGAGCTGATCGACCAGCAGGCGGCGACGCTTGCGGGTCCCGACTCCGTTCGAAGCCTCGCCATCGACGTCGAATTTCACCGTTCTATCGCGGAGATCGGCGGTCTCAGGATGACCTGGGTCATCCTTCAGCAGGTGATGGGCGAGATCCTTCGCGTGCGTCATTTGTCGGCCCTTGTGCCTGGGCGTCTGAAGGAACCAATCAACGAGCATGTCGCGATTCTGGAAGCACTGAAGGGCAATAACCCCGACCGCGCGGAGCGGGCAATGAAGCTTCATCTCGACAAGTCTTATAAATCAGTCGTCAGAGCGCTCGAACTGAACCCGAGCTATCTCGAAGCGCCACCTCGGTCCTTGTTTCCGTTGCCGCGCGCGGCGCGCGCCCGCAAAAGCAAAGTGGGCGCCGAAAGCGATTGAACCCGCCTCGGCGTCGATGAAATGCGGAGAAGCAGCCAGGATGGGTTTCTCAGGTCGGTTGTGCGGCTCTTGGCATTGTCCTGGCGCACCACAAGCCAGCCGCGCCCTCGCCGCGCCGCGTGGAATGGAACGGCGGCAGCTTTCCAACTTGACCGCCGGCCCAAAAACCAGGGTGCCGTTTCAGATTGCCGGCAGCGGCTTCACCAGTTTGCTGCGCCGTAGCCGGCATCGGCAAACACGCATTCGAGCCAGGGATAACGCCGCCGGACCTGGTGAACAACGGCGCCATTCCCTTGATCGTTGCTGAGTTTAGGCATGGACGGCCTTTTCGATCTGGTCGATGCTGACCGCACCCGGATGGTAAAAGTCGCTGATTCGGTCGTCGCGCATGTGAAGGATGTGATCTGCGTTGAAGTAGGTTTTCGGGATCTCGGAAATCAGCAGGATCGCCATGCCGGTCTGGGCCAATCCATTGAGGATGGGGAATGCCCGCGCGAGCGCCTCCAGCAGCGACGGTGCGGTTTAGGCTTTCGGCTTGCGCCCGCCACCTGCGCGGCGGATCCGTTCGGGGAACGGGTTCTCGGCATTCCGCCAGCCCGTGGCCGGTGGTGCTGCGCTGCGCGCCATGCCGGTCGAGCCCGAAACCGCCGTCACGCCGCCACGGCCCACCGCAGGCGCCTCGCTCGCGATGATCGGCCGCCGGTCGCGCTCGTGCAGAAAGGGCGTCGACGCCTTTAAGAGGGGCTATGATGCCGGCAGTGTCCATCACCCACCCAGGCTAGTACGATCCTCAGCCCGATTCCTTCCCCTCCGATTCGGTTGTTCCGGCTCAACCCCTAAGGAGATCACTGCATGATCGTCGACTTTCGTGCAGCGG
>JBBPYT010000144.1:0-2998 GCA_038199665.1 Hyphomicrobiales bacterium | reverse complement strand
GACCGAGTGGCGGCTCGAGGCATATAAGCGCTGGTTGACCATGCGGGCTCCGGAATGGGCGCGCGTCCATCATCCGCCGATCGATTTCCAGGACCTCTATTACTATTCCGCACCGAAAAACTCGCCGGGCCCGAAGTCGCTCGAGGATGTCGATCCCGAGCTGCTGCGCACCTACGAGAAGCTCGGCATTCCCTTGCGTGAGCAGGAGGTCTTGGCGGGGGTCGAGAGGCCGCGTGTTGCGGTCGACGCGGTGTTCGACTCGGTGTCGGTTGCGACCACGTTCAAGGCCGAGCTCGCCAAGGCCGGCGTGATCTTCTGCCCGATTTCGGAGGCCGTCCACACTCATCCGGATTTGGTGAAAAAGTACCTCGGTTCAGTGGTTCCGATCACCGACAACTTCTACGCGACGCTGAATTCCGCGGTCTTCTCGGACGGTTCGTTCGTCTACATTCCGCCGGGCGTGCGCTGCCCGATGGAGCTGTCGACCTACTTCCGCATCAACGAGCGGAACACCGGCCAGTTCGAGCGCACGCTGATCATCGCCGACAAGGGATCCTACGTCAGCTATCTCGAAGGCTGCACGGCGCCGATGCGGGACGAAAACCAACTGCATGCCGCAGTCGTGGAGCTTGTCGCCCTTGAGGATGCCGAGATCAAGTATTCGACCGTCCAGAACTGGTATCCGGGGGACAGCGAGGGCGGGGGTGGCATCTACAATTTCGTGACCAAGCGCGGTGATTGCCGCGAGGCGCGCGCCAAGATCTCCTGGACCCAGGTGGAAACCGGTTCGGCGATCACCTGGAAGTATCCGTCTTGCATATTGCGCGGCGACGGCTCGCGCGGCGAATTCTATTCGATCGCAATCTCGAACGGCCGGCAGCAGGTCGACAGCGGCACCAAGATGATCCATCTCGGCCGCGACACGACGAGTCGCATCATCTCCAAGGGGATCGCGGCCGGCCGGTCGGACAATACCTACCGCGGGCTCGTGTCGGCGCACCGTAAGGCAAAAAATGCGCGCAATTTCACCAACTGCGATTCGCTGCTGATCGGCGGACACTGCGGCGCCCACACGGTGCCGTACATCGAGGCCAAGACAGCTTCGGCGGTATTCGAGCACGAGGCCACGACCTCGAAGATCTCGGAGGACCAACTCTTCTATTGCCGGCAGCGGGGTTTGTCGGCCGAGGAATCGACGGCGCTCATCGTCAACGGTTTCGTGCGGGACGTGCTCCAGCAGCTTCCCATGGAATTTGCGGTCGAGGCTCAGAAGCTCATCGCGATTTCGCTCGAGGGCAGCGTCGGCTGACGTTTAAATAATCCGTCGGGCTCGCATGGACGGTCCGACTTTCGGACACAGGATGGCGCGGGTAGAGCAATGTTGGAAGTCAAGAACCTTCACGTCGAAGTCGGGGGCAAGAAGATCCTCAACGGGGTGGATCTCGCGGTTTCGCCGGGCGAGGTCGCGGCCATCATGGGGCCGAACGGCTCGGGCAAATCGACCTTGTCTTACGTGATCGCCGGGCGCGCCGACTACGAGGTGACCGAGGGCGAGGTCCTGCTCGATGGCGAGAACGTCCTCGAAATGACCCCCGAGGTCCGGGCCGCGAAGGGTCTGTTCCTGGCCTTCCAGTACCCGGTGGAAATTCCGGGTGTCGCAACCATGACCTTCATCAAGGCGGCCCTGAACGCGCAGCGGAGAGGCCGCAACGAGGCCGAAATGAGTACGCCGGATTTCATACGGCTGGTGCGTGACGCCGCGAGCCGGCTGCAGGTCGATCCCGACATGCTGAAGCGCCCGCTGAACGTCGGCTTCTCGGGCGGCGAGAAGAAGCGCATGGAGATTCTGCAGATGGCGGTGCTCGCGCCCCGATATAGCGTGCTCGACGAGACCGATTCCGGGCTCGATATCGATGCTTTGCGGATCGTCGCTCATGGGGTCAACGAGTTGCGAGCGAGCAACCGAGGGTTCCTTGTGATCACCCACTACCAGCGTCTGCTCGACTATATCAAACCGGACGTCGTGCACGTCATGTCCAAAGGCCGCATCGTGAAGACAGGGGACGCGGCTCTTGCCATCGAACTCGAGAAGAACGGCTACCGCGATTATGTCGCTGACGCGGCCTGAGGTCCCTGCATGAACGCGATTGTGGCCTTCCCCACGCCTGCCGAGAAGACGCTCGGCGAGCAATTCCGCGCCCTCCGAACCACGGGCGCCCCCGATATCGGCCGCGAGCGCGCTTATGCGGCCTTTTCCGCTGCCGGCTTGCCGCATCGCCGCATCGAGGCCTGGCACTACACGGATCTGCGCGGCATGCTGCGGGACGTGCTGCCGATAGCCGCAGGCCCCGACGCGGCCACGATCGATGAAGCGCGCGCTTTTATCGGCTCGCTCCCGGCCCTCGAAGGATGCAGGATCGTCCTGGTCGACGGGGTGTTCATGCCTGAACTGTCGGATACGGCGGCGCTTGGGGGAGGGGTCAAGGTCCGCTCGGTTCTCGACGACCTGAGCGAGGCCAAGCTCACACCGGGGCTCGCGGCCGCCCAAAAGCTTGGCAGTGACGAGTCGGTCGTTTCGCTGAACGGCGCCTTTCTCCAGGGTGGTGCTTCGATCCGCTTCGAGCCAGGCATCAAGGTCGAAGCGCCGATCGAGATCGTATCCATCTCGTCCGGTAAGACTCCATCGGCGGTCTATACGCGCTCCTATATCGACGTCGGCGAGCACGCCTCCGCTACGATCGTCGAGCGCCATGCGGTTCTGAACAACGTCAAGACGCAAGGTCATCACGTCCTCGTCTTCGCCTTAGGCGATGGCTCGAGCCTCGAGCACGTGGCCAAGATCGACGCGCTCGGCAACGACACACTCCACATCGGCAGCGTTCTGGCGCGACTTGGCGCGGATGCGAAGTTTCTGAGCGTGACCCTTCTGTCGACCGGTGGCGTGACGCGGCGGCAATCCTATCTGGAATTCGCCGGACCGTCGTCGCAGGCGCATTTC
>JBBPYT010000143.1:0-29605 GCA_038199665.1 Hyphomicrobiales bacterium | reverse complement strand
TAAGCTTCCTGAATTGACCGCCACTCGAAATCCATCAAAAGGGCCCGGAGCTTGGGCACCGTCGAACTCAGGCGGGCGTAATGGACTTTGGACTCCCAGCCCTGGAGCGGAAGCCGCGGATGGCTCGGGTCCAGCTCGCGGGGATGAAGCACGACCATAGCGGGAAAACCCTGTTTTACAGCTCTTTTGAGGCCAAAACGAAGCAAGGCCAGCGGCGAGAGCCGAAAGAACGCGCCACTCGCGAAAGGCGCCCTCAAAGGGTTGGTCGAACGTCCGGGGAAATTATGCGGCCTGCCTGGATTCCACCTTGGCTTCGACGACCTTGGGGCCGCGGCTGCCGATAGGGATCTGGCGAGGCTTCTGGGCTTCCGGGATCTCGCGGACGAGATCGACATGGAGCAGCCCGTGCTCGAGCGCGGCACCCGTGACCAGGACGTGGTCGGCGAGCTGGAACCGGCGCTCGAAGGCGCGCGCCGCGATACCCTGGTAGAGAACCTCGGCCTTCGGCGCTTCGCTTTCGCCGGCGCTCCTGGAACCCCGAATGAGAAGCGTGTTCTCACGGGTCTCGATGGTCAGGTCCTTGTCCGAGAACCCCGCGACCGCGACCGAGATGCGATAGGCATTCTCGCCGGTGCGCTCGATATTGTAGGGCGGATAGGACTGGGCCGACGCGTCGACGCCCGACATCTGGTCGAGCAGCGAAAACAGGCGATCGAAGCCCACTGTGGAGCGATAAAGGGGGGAAAGATCATATTGGCGCATGACACATCCTCGTTAAAGCGACATGTGCTTCCGGCAAGCCGGTAAGCTACTGTAGTTACGCGTCCGTTGCGGCCCGCGTGTCTTGAAATTGGGGGTCGTCCCGGCCCCGTTCAAGAGCTTTTGGCCTATCACAAGCCTGATTTTTTTGCCCTCGCTGGGCGCCTGCGGACCTCATCTCGGGTCCTGCTCGGAACCCCGGAAGTCACGGGGTTCCGGCAGACCCTCCGCCCGGATCGCTCAGCCGACGTGCTTGCGGAAAAACTCCAGCGTCCGCCGCATGGCCTCCTCGGCGCTCGGCCTGTCGTAGCTGCCGCGCGCATCGCAATTGAAACCATGGTCGGCGTGGTAGGTGTTGACCGGCACATCGGGTAGCGCCGCCTTGATCTTTGCGACGTCGCCCTTCGAGATGTGCTGATCGAGTTCGCCGAAATGCAAGAGCAGCGGCACCTTGGGTTTCTTGTCGAGCATATTGGCGATGCCCCCGCCATAATAGCCGACCGCAGCCGAAAGCCCGGAGAGGTCGGCGGACGCCGCGAAGGCCACCGTGCCGCCCCAGCAGAAGCCGACCACGCCGACCTTGCCGCCTTCGGAGGCTGCCGCGATCGCGGCCTGCACGTCCGCCAAGGCGGCCTTCTGGTCGACCTGCTGCACGATCTTCATCCCCTCCTGGATCTCGTCCGGTGAATAGCCGATCTCGATGCCGGGCCGCACCCGGTCGAACAGCGCCGGTGCGATCGCGAGATAACCTTCGGCCGCAAAGCCGTCGGCGACCCGGCGGATATGCGGGTTCACACCGAAGATCTCCTGCAGCACGACGATGCCGCCTCGAGGCTTGCCGGCCGGGGTGGCCTTGTAGGCGCCGATCGTCACACCGTCGGAGGCGGTGAGCTTGATGGTGTCACTCATGTTGGTCCTTGATGAAAAGCAGGGTTTCGAGGTGATGGCTGGCGTTCAGCCTGCCCGGTGAGAGGTCGCGGTCTGCCCGAACAGAACCTTCTTGGCGGCCTCGCTCATCTCGGCCGGACGGTTGATCGCCTCTCCCTTCTGATAGGCCGCGATCGTCGCTGGGCGATCCTTGATGGCGTGGAACCAGCGCTTCAGGTCGGGGAAGTCGTCGAGGTTCTGTCCCTGACGCTCGTAGGAAACGGTCCAAGGATAGGACGCCATATCGGCGATCGAATAATCGCCCGCGATGAAATCCTTGTCTTGGAGCTGGCGGTCGAGCACACCGTAGAGCCGATTGGTCTCCTTCTGATAGCGCTCGATCGCATAGGGGATCTTTTCGGGCGCATAGGCGGCGAAATGATGATTCTGGCCCGCCATGGGCCCTAAGCCGCCCATCTGCCAGAACAGCCATTCCAGGGTTTTGAGACGCCCGCGAAGGTTCTTTGGCAGGAAGCGGCCGGTCTTTTCCGCCAGATAGAGCAGGATGGCGCCTGACTCGAACACCGAGACCAGGGCACCGCCGCCGGGCGGCTCGTCGTCGACGATCGCCGGCATGCGGTTATTCGGGGCGATCTTCAGAAAATCGGGCTTGAACTGGTCGCCTGCCCCGATGTCGACGGGATGGATCTTGTAGGGCGTCCGGGTTTCCTCGAGAAAAAGCGTGATCTTGTGCCCGTTGGGCGTCGGCCAATAGTAAAGATCGATCATCCGATGCTCCGGTTTTCGCACTCCGGCCGGGGAACAGCACGGCCTCGGCCGGCACTCGGTTGCACCGAGGAGACCAGGCCGCCCGCCTGGCGTGCGCGGGCTCGTATGTAGCACGGGACAACAGGCGCTCAAGCTTTTCAGTTGCGTCGATGCGGAGGCCGCGGCTATCCCAGGCGGAAGCGAGATGCGCGGGGGAGGACCGGATGATCGAAGGACGCAGCGAAAACCTGGGTCGGAGGATACGGCTCGGCATGGTCGGGGGCGGCGAGGGTGCCTTTATCGGGGCGGTGCATCGCCTTGCGGCAAGGCTCGACGACCAGTACGAGCTGGTGGCCGGGGCACTCTCGGCCACGGCGGAAAAATCGCGGCGGTCGGCGGCCGCCATCGGCATCGCCCCGGACCGGGCCTACGACGATTTCGCCGCCATGGCGAAAGCCGAGGCGGCTCGGCCGGACGGAATCGAAGTGGTCGCCATCGTCACGCCGAACCATATGCATGGGCCCGCCGCCCTGGCGTTCCTCGAGGCCGGCATCCACGTCATCTCCGACAAGCCGCTGACCACTTCGCTCGCCGAAGCGCTTCGCCTGCAGGAGGCGGCGAAAAGATCGGGCCTGATCTTCGCCCTCACGCACAACTACACCGGCTACCCGTTGATCCGGCATGCACGAAGCCTCGTCGAGGCCGGCGAACTCGGCGACATCCGGATCGTGCAGGTCGAATATCCGCAGGACTGGCTGACACAGCCGATCGAAGGCACCGGCCACAAGCAGGCCGAATGGAGGGCGGACCCGGCGCGCGCGGGCGCCGGAGGAGCCATCGGCGACATCGGCACCCATGCCTATAATCTTGCCGATTTCGTTGTCGGCATCCCGATCGACCAGCTCTGCGCCGAACTGACGCGTTTCGTTCCCGGCCGCCGACTCGACGACGACGTGCAGGTCATGTTGCGCTACCGCAACGGGGCGCGCGGGTTCCTGTGGGCAAGCCAGGTGGCGGTCGGCAATGAGAATGGACTTCGACTGCGGGTCTACGGCTCGAAAGCCGGCCTCGAATGGGGGCAGAACACCGCCAACCAGATGCTGTTCTCCCCTTATGGGGAACCCTCGCGCATCGTGACGCGGGGCGGCCCGGGCATGAGCCCGGCCGGATTGCGCACCACCCGCGTCCCGCCCGGCCACCCGGAGGGCTATGTCGAGGCCTTTGCGACCATCTACACCGAGATCGCAAAGGCCATCCGGGCGGCGCGCGACGGCGGCAAGCCGCCCGAGGACGTGACCTTCCCGACCGTGGAGGACGGCGTGAAGGGCCTGGCCTTCATCGAAGCCGCGGTGAAATCGTCGAAAGCGGGGTCGACCTGGGTGAACCTCTAGGCGAACTCGATCGACCGGGGCCACATTTCGAAGGGGAGGTCATTCCGGGGCGCCGGGCGTTGGCGCCCCTCTATGACGTTGAGCCTCTCCCTCCTACGCCATGCACCTGCATGAATCTCCATGACGGATATGGCTCGAAAGCCGAATGGAACCGAGACACCGCCCTTCCGCGTCGCGACATCACCCCTTCGGCGGCGGACGGCTGCCGAAGATGGCGCTACCAATCCGCACATGGGTGGCGCCGAGCTGAATCCCGAGGTCGAAGTCGGCACTCATCCCCATCGACAGCTTGGCGACGCCGTTGCGAGCCGCGATCTTGTTCAACAGAGCGAAATGCGGCGAGGCCTGCTCGTCGACGGGGGGAATGCACATCAATCCTTCGATGGCGAGGCCGAGGTCGTCGCGGCAGCGCCTGATGAAGGCATCGGCATCGGCCGGCAGGACGCCGGCTTTCTGCGGCTCCGCGCCGGTGTTGACCTCGACGAAGAGTTTGAGCTGCTTGCCGGCCCGGGCTATCTCGGTCGCCAGCACTTCGGCGATCTTCGGACGGTCGACGGTCTCGATCACGTCGAAGAGTTCGACCGCCTCGCGTGCCTTGTTGGACTGCAGCGGGCCGATGAGATGCAGCTCGATGCCGGAGGTCTCAGCCCGCAGCTCGGGCCATTTTGCCTTTACCTCCTGCACGCGGTTCTCGCCGAAAACACGCTGGCCGGCCGCGAGCGCGAACGCAATCTCCGGCGGCGGGAACGTCTTGGACACCGCTACGAGGATCACCGAAGCCGGGTCCCTGCCGCAGTCGCGGGCGGCTTGCGCCGTGCGCGCCCGCACCTGCGCGAGCCGTGTCGCGATATCGGTTTCGCCTCGCGTTGGGGCCATTCTTTCCTCCGGGACTCTTCCCGTCCAAAGTAACTGCTTGAGACGCTCTGCGCTAAAATTTCGGCGGCGCGATCTCGTTCCCCGGGTGTGCTCAGCGTTGCCAGGGATGACGGCATGGGTCGAGGGTGGCAGTCTCTACGGTTTCGAGACCTTGCATGACCCTGCTGGCGCGTTCTCCCCTCCCCTGCTTGATGGTCGCGCTGCTTCTTGCAGGAATGATTCCGTCCGTGGCGGCCGCCGCTCCGGCCGACATGGCTGCACGACCGTGGGACGATGGTTCGCTGGCCCCCGAACGGCGCGCCGCTCTCGTGCTCGGTGCCATGGCGCAGGACGAGAAGCTCGCGATGGTGCACGGCGGCCTCGGCGCCCGGTGGGGCCGGGAGCCCAAGCCGCCGGATGCGGTGGGTTCCGCGGGCTTCGTCCCCGGCGTGCCACGCCTGGGCGTTCCACCCCTGCAGGAGACCGACGCCGAACTCGGGATCGGCGATCCGGGCAACATCCGGCGCGGCGATACGGCAACGGCAATGCCGTCGAACCTCGCGCTTGCTTCGAGTTGGGACCCCGGCCTGGCACGGCGGCAAGGGGCGGCGGTCGGGGCGGAGGCGCGGGCCAAAGGGTTCAACGTCCTCCTTGGCGGGACCGCGAACCTCATCCGCGACCCGCGCGGCGGCCGCAATTTCGAGTACTTTTCCGAAGATCCGCTGCTGACCGGGATCATGGCCGGAGAGGCGGTCGCGGGCGTGCAGGGCCATCACCTCATCTCGACGGTCAAGCACTATGCGCTGAACGCGCAGGAGACGGACCGCGTGGTGCTGGACGCCCGCATCGACCCTGCGGCGATGCGTGAAGCCGACCTCCTGGCATTCGAACTGGCCATTGAACGGGGCGGCCCGCACAGCGTGATGTGCGCCTACAACCAGGTGAACAGCTATTATTCCTGCGAGAGCGAATGGCTGCTCGGCCATGTCCTGAAGGAAGACTGGCATTTTCCGGGCTTCGTCATGTCCGACTGGGGCGCGGTCCATTCCACCGTCCGGTCGGCGCTGGCCGGCCTCGATCAGGAGTCCGGCGAACAGCTGGACACGGAAAATTTCTTTGCAGAGCCGCTCGCCCGCGCGCTCGCCCGCGGCGACGTACCCCAGGCGCGGCTCGACGATATGGTGCGCCGGATCCTCACCGCGATCTTCGCCTCTGGGCTCTACGACGACCGGCCGAAACCCGGGCCGAGCGACACCGAAGCCGGAGGCGCGACCGCGCAAGCCATAGCGGAAGCCGGCATCGTCCTGCTGAAGAACGAGCGGGTGCTGCCGCTGGCTCGGAACATCGGGCGCATCGCGCTCATCGGCGCTCATGCGGATCGCGGCGTGCTGTCGGGTGGCGGATCCTCGCAGGTCGTCCCCACGGGCGGCGTCGCCGCAACCGAGGCGGCACCGAACGGTTTCCCCGGTGCCCTGGTGTTCGATCCATCCTCGCCGCTCGACGCCGTTCGCCAACACGCTCCCGGAGCCTTGGTGACCTACGACGACGGCGGCGACATCGCCGCAGCCGTGCGCAGCGCCACGGCAGCGGATGTCGCCCTGGTCTTTGCCGATCAATGGACGACCGAAACCGCCGACGTGCCCGACCTCAGCCTGCCGGAGCCGCAAAACGAACTCGTCGGGGCGGTGGCTCGGGCGAACCCGCGCACGATCGTGGTGCTCGAGACCGGCAACCCGGTCACAATGCCTTGGCTCGACCGCGTCGCCGGTGTTCTCGAAGCTTGGTACCCCGGCCAAAAGGGCGGTACGGCCATCGCGCGCGTGCTGTTCGGCGAGGTCAATCCCTCGGGCCGTCTGCCCGTGACCTTTCCGCGTAGCGAAAGCCAACTGCCGCGCGCCAAAGTGCCGGGCGATCCGGCAGGCGCCCCGCGCGGACCGGTTGGACGCGGCGGGTCCTACGGCCCGATCTTCATCGCGGACTACGACGAGGGCGCCGCGGTCGGCTACAAATGGTTCGCTCGGCAAGGCTTGGAGCCGCTGTTTCCGTTCGGCTTCGGCCTGTCCTATACCAGCTTCGACATGCTTGGGCTCGCCGCCGCGGCCGATGGCACGACGATGACGGCCAGCCTCGTCGTTCGAAACATCGGTGACAGGGCCGGGTTCGCCGTGCCGCAGGTCTATGTCTCGCGATCGGGCGACGACTCGTTTCCCACCCGCCTCGTCGGGTGGAGCAAGGTCGATCTGCACCCCGGGGAGGAAAGGCGGATCAGCGTGACTGCCGATCCCAGGCTTCTCGCCCGCTTTGATGTTCGACGGAACAGGTGGCGCATCGAGCCGGGCCGCTATCGCGTTTCTGCCGGTTTCGATGCGGCGCACCCGGCGCAAAGCGCCGATGTCGCGGTCGGGCCAGCAACCTTGCCGCCGTGAGCACGGAAGGATCGAGCACGTCCGCACTCCGACCGAGCGCCTCGCGGCGCCGCGAGGCGTAGCCCGGCAGCACGGCATTCCCGAACAGCTGCCGCTCGCCGTCCTCGAAGGCTTCCGCATGGATGTCGAGGGTCGGACGCACGCGACCACCGACGAGCTTCTCGGCTATTGCTCGACTAAGATGTGGCGAACGCCGTCGGGGTCACCATGGCAACATCGCCCGCAGCGTCATGCACGATGCCATGAGCCCGGCGCCGCGTCGGGCTGTGGACACGGCCAGCGTGCGCGTTCAGCCGTGAGCCGGCATCTACGACGAACCCTCGACAACGGACTGTGGGTCTGCTCCTTCCGGCGGAAGGTGAACGACGGTCACCCGTTCAGCAGCCGCATCATGCCTTCGGGGTAGCGCGTGCCCATGGCGGCATCGGGCGGGAACTCTTGGTCGATGGCGCGCAGCTCGTCCGCGTTCAGCACCACGTTGACGGCCTCGACATTCTCTTCGAGATATCTGCGCCGCTTGGTGCCCGGGATCGGCACGATGTCGGCGCCCTGCGCCAGCACCCAGGCCAGCGCGAACTGAGCCGGCGTCACGTCGAGCTGCCGCGCCAACTGCTTCACCTTGTCGACCAATTCCAGGTTCTTGCCGAAATTCTCACCCTGGAAGCGCGGGCTGTTGCGCCGATAATCGTCCGGCTGCAAATCGTCCGGGGTCTTGAAGGCGCCGGTCAGGAAGCCCCGGCCGAGCGGGCTGTAGGGCACGAAGCCGATGCCAAGACCGCGACAGGTTTCGAGAACCTGGTCTTCGGGGTCGCGGGTCCACAATGAATATTCGCTTTGCACCGCGGTCAGCGGATGCACCTCGTGGGCGCGCTCGATCGTGTCGGGCGAGGGTTCGCTGAGGCCGATGTAGCGCACTTTCCCGGCCTTCACGAGGTCGGCCATCGCTCCCACCGTGTCCTCGATCGGTGTGTCGGGATCGACCCTGTGTTGGTAATACAGATCGATATGATCGATGCCCAGCCGTTTCAGGCTGCCATCCACCGCCCGCCTGACGTAATCCGGGCTACCGTCGACCGAGCGGGCCGTTGGATCGCTGCCCCGCTTGATGCCGAATTTGGTGGCGATGACGATGTTGTCGCGCTTGCCCTTGATGGCGCGGCCGACGAGTTCCTCGTTGGTGTAGGGCCCATACATGTCGGCGGTGTCGAGGAAGTTGACGCCAAGATCGAGGGCGCGGTGGATCGTCGCAATCGACTCCGCTTCGTCCCGGCCCGAGTAGAAGTCGCTCATCCCCATGCAGCCGAGCCCGATCGCCGACACTTCCGGCCCGTGCTGGCCGAGCTGACGCGTTTTCATGCGTTCTCCTGTCCCTTGATCGTCAAATCGAGTCACCTTCAGCGCCTAATTACCGCGCCGCCGATGTTTGACCAGCATGCTCGGCATGCCCGGTCGAAGTTGCAGGTTCTTGCATGATGGAACCCGCTCCGCGCCCAGTCGTTGGCGTGCCGCACGAGAACTCGTAATGTCCACCTCACGACGCTTGCCCCAAGATAGAATTGCTGATCGGGCGAAGGTCCTGACGGTCGCGGAAGAACAGCTCGCCGCCGCGAAGCGCAAAGTGCCCGAAGGTGCAGTCCGCGTCGATGTGAAAGCCGAGACTTTCCAGGAGTTTGCGCGGGCCGAGTTCGAACCCGGTGGCGCTGAGATAACCCGCATCGCCATCGAACAGGTCGTCGACCGCATTCCCGAAATCAGGACCGATGCGACACACGACCATCGTACCGGTCGTGGAAGAGTCCTTTCGTCGAAAGCGGCGCGTCTTGAAGGAAGCGCTGCACATCCGGCGTCCTGTCGAGACGCAGACGACGGGAGAAGCCGTCGCGCTCCGCCGGTAGCGTGACGGCTTGAATCGATGCCGCCGGCCAACCCATCGAGAAGCGGAGCCAAACCCATGAGTTTCGGAGACACGACCCGCACCGGGATGACGTCCCGAACGAGCACCGAGGATCTTGCCCGGTCGGTCAGCGCCTTTTTCGACACCCGCGACCATGCCGAAAATGCCCGACGCGACCTCATCCAGGCCGGCATTCCGGACAATGACATCACGCTCACTGACGGCACGGGCGGCAAGAATGCGGCAACCCCGATAGGCGCCGGGTCGCCCGCCTATCGCGAGCAGGGCTTCTGGGAATCCCTCAAGGAGCTCTTTATGCCGGAAGAGGATCGCCACTCCTATGCGGAAGGCATCAGTCGTGGCGGCTACCTCGTTTCGGTTTTCACCGATACTGCCAGCTACGATCGCGTGGTCGACATCCTCGACCGGGACGGCGCCGTCGACATGGACGAGCGCGAGTCGAGCTGGCGCAACGAAGGCTGGACCGGTTACACTGGGCGCGACACCTTGGCCGACGCCGATGCCAGCTACACGCCGCCATCGGCCGGCACCGCAGGGTTCGGGGCCAGCGACGCCGACCGCCTGCCGGTTGGAGGAACGCCATCCGGCGCCGGGTCGTTCGAAACTGCGACCGGCAGCGTCGTCGATAACACCCGGATTGCCGGAGCTGGTCAGGAGGAAACCATTCCCGTGGTCGAAGAGGATGTCCGCATAGTCAAGCGTGACGTCAGCCATGGCCGCGCGCGTGTGCGGTCCTATGTGGTCGAGACGCCGGAGAGCGAACCGTGACCCTGCGCAGCGAAAGTGTGAACATGGAGCGACGGCCCGTCGCCCGCCCGGCGACGGATGCGGACCGGCCTTTCCGGGATCGGACGATCGAGGCGGAGCCGTATTCCGAGCAGGCGGTGGTTGAGGACTTGCGCGGCAGCGTGGTGGGCGTCTGCAAGCCTGTCGCCGACCGCAAGATCTGACGAGTCAAGCTGCAGAACGTCGGACCCGGCGCGGGCGCGTGCCGGGTCCACGACAGCAACCAGGTTGCCTGGTCCGAGGCGTCGTGGAACGCGAAGCCGGCTCCACCGTTTTCTTCCATCCAGGGAGAACGGCCATGGCCTATGAGCTGAAGCATACTCCAGGCGGGCGGCACCGCGTCACCGCCTTTTTCGATCGAAAGGAGGCCGCCGAAAAAGCCAGGGCGGATCTGCTCGCAGCAGGATATCCCGCCGACGACGTGGTGTTCGTTCCCGGCGCGGAAGCGGCGATCGCCGCAGCGCCGGCCCACCGGCAAGGCATTCTGAAATCCCTTCTCGACATCTTCGTCTTCATGCCCCCGCACGATCAGCTGACTTATACAGAGGGTTTGCGCCGCGGCGGCATGGCACTGGCAGTGCGCACCGGACCGGACGGCTACGAGCGGGCGATCGATATTCTCGATCGCGACGGTGCCGTCGATCTCGACGAGCGCGAAACAAATTGGAGAAACGAAGGCTGGGCCACGGAGCCGGATTCGCCGCGCCAGGGCGGTCCGGGCTCGTCCGACCAGGCCGGATTCGAGCGCACGAACCGGCACGACCCGCTGGTCAATGCCGCCGCCAACAAGGACGTGCGGGAACGTATCGGGGTCGGCACATCGGACGTGACGGTCGGCACCGATCTCGAGCCTCCCAATGCGCTGACCGGGTCCACCCGGGCAGACGTCCCGGACCAAGGCGGGCAGGGCGCTACGATGCTCCGCGACACCACGCACGGGCGTCGCAGGGTGCGCAGCTACATTGCCGGTCCGCTCGACACCCCGGGCGGCACCGACCCACAGGTATGATCTCGGCAGAGGCGTGGCGATTCCGCGCGCCTCTCCTTGAACCGCAATGCGAGCGATCCGATCTCTTATCGCGTCGCCCCAAACGGGCCGATGGTGGAGATGAACATGAGTTCGGTGTCGGATACGGGTCCCGAGGGCGCCTGGCGCCGTCGCGGGGGTTGTGGGCGAGGTTGGGCACCCATGGAGCTGCTGGCCATGGTGCTGGGCTTCATGGTGTTCTGGCCGATCGGCCTCGGCGTGATCGCCTGGAAGATGTGTCAGCGCCGCGGCGTTTCCGGCGGCGACTGGTTCGGTTCGCTGCGGGAAAAATTCGAGGGATTGAATGCAGCCGGCTTCGGTGCCGCGTCCCGCCCCGATTGGCGAGGCTTCGGTTTCGGCCAGAGCGGCAACGCCGCCTTCGATGAATGGCGCAAGCAGGAGATCGAGCGCCTCGAAGAGGAGCGACGCAAGCTGGAGGCGGCGCAGAAGGACTTCGCCGCCTTCGTGGAGCAAGCAAGGCGCGCACGCGATCAGGAAGAGTTCGAGCGCTTCATGCGCGACCGCTCGCGGCCGCAGGCTTGAGATTTTGCCGGCGTTTGCCGCGAGGCAGTTGGTTAACGATGACGGCCGAATTTCCGGCCGCCATCTTCTGAGCGTCGCGACCCTGAAGACGAGATTAACGCAGCCGATCCATTTTGAGCGGCATGTCGCGCCGCTTCCGGAGCTTTGTTGTAGGTTCGGCCACCCTGTTGTGCCTCGCCGGCTGCTCGACCTATATCAGGGAACAGCGCCCGCCCTGGCGCACCCAGGCGGAGAACGCCTGTCTGGCCCGGAATGTCGTGCAGGAAACATCTTCCCTGCGGGCGTCTCCTGAGATCAGCGGGCCAGGCATCTGCGGATTGGTGCATCCCTTCAAGGTGACCGCACTGGCCGACGGCGCGGTCACCATGAACTCGACCGCGACGCTAGATTGCTCGATGATCTCCGCTCTCGACACATGGATCAGGGAGGTCGTTCAACCGGCCGCGCAGGCCCGCTTTGGCGAACCGGTGGTGCGCATCAATTCGATTGGCAGCTATTCCTGTCGCGGCATCAACAACATGAGCGGCGCCAGCCTGTCCGAACATTCGTTCGGCAATGCGATCGACATCGGCGGTTTCGTGCTCGCGAGTGGGCGCGAACTCAACGTCATGCGTGGCTTCAATGGAGCCGACGAGCAGGAGCAAGCCTTCCTGCATGAGGCGCATGCAGGGGCCTGCGGCTACTTCACGACGGTGCTCGGCCCCGGCTACAACATCTTCCATTACAACCATTTCCACATCGATCTGGCGATGCATGGCTCGACGTCACGCGGGCCGCGTCGCTACTGCAAGCCGGTGCCGCAGAACGCCCTGCCCGAGCCGCCGAAGCGAGACAACCTGCCCGACCCGCCGCCGATCGAGGAAGAAATGGACATTGCCCGTGCACCGTTGCCGGCGCCGTCGCTCGGCTTTGGCGGCCCAAGTCTTGTGGCGAGCGCGCCTCCTGCGGTTTCGGCCAACCGCGCCGCCGCCTATACGCCGGTGCCACGCCCTCCTGGAGCCGTAGTGGCGCGAGCGTCGGATTTGGTTCGCCCGCGTGCTGGGTCGCCGCCCCCGCCCCCGCTGGTGACCTTCGCCGACATCAATGAGGCGCCACCGCCGCCCCCGATGAGAATTTCGCGTGAGACCGAGTCCGTGCCGCCGCGCCGACCATTCGCCCGCCCGCCGACGGCGCCGAAGGAAGAACTCGAGCGCGCCCTCAATGAGCAAGAAGCTCCCGAGGCCGGAGATCCCCAGGCGATAGGACGAATGCCCGACGGCGAGGCCGATCAGTTCGCGACGGACCCCGTGCCCGGCGGGACCGAGCCGGCGTCCCGCGCCACCCGACGCGCGCCGCGCGAGACTCCGACGGAAGGTTCGCCGGCCGACTGGGATCTGACCTCGTTGGTGAAGTGAACGTCTCCCGCTCGCCGCGCCGGATTTGGCGATCGAGTAACGCTGTTTCCGAAAAGCCCCATAGAATCAGGCGTAGGCCTCGATCTACCCGACCCACCCGCGAATTACACATTGGTTAGGCCTTCCACCAAACGATGCGCCGAACCAGGACGCGGGGTCTTCACAAACCGCGCAAGACATCGACGCGAGGAGCGAACCCTGCATGCTGCGGTCTGCGGTCAGAGCCGAAATCGGGAGCACCGGCCAGCATCTCGAAGCCCCCCCGGATCCGGCCCAGGAGACATCGCCATCCGCTGGTTCATCGATGGCCGAGCCATCCGCCAAAACGAAGGTTGGCCGCAGGTCCAAAACCTCGGGTAAACTGCTAACGCATACGCCGGCGCCGGGCAGCATCCCTGCAGGATCGGCGCCGCATCTTCGAAGCGATGCCGCGACGAAGGCGGATCCGAGCAGCAACCCGGCTTCACTGCTGAAGGCGATCCTCGACAACTTGAACCAGGGTCTACTGCTCCTCGACCGTGACCTTCGGGTCAGCGCCTTCAACCAAAGGTTCAGCCAACTGGCCGGGTTTCCGCGAAGTGCCGTTCGCGTCGGTGCGGCATTTCACGATCTCGTCTCTGCAGCTCAAGGTGTCGGGCAATATGGGGCGCCGGAAGCGGGCGACACCCATGATGCTTGGCTCGATCGCTTCGCGCGGCGGCAACCCGGAACACATCAGGCGATCCTGGCGGACGGCCGCGTGGTCTTGGCCGCCTATGTGCCCATCGAACATGGCGGATGGGCGCTCACCTATGAGGATATCTCCGAACGCCTCGACACGGCTCGTGCCTTAGCCGCCCAGAACGAGCGCTTCGACGCCGCGCTCACGAACCTGCCGCACGGCCTGTGCATGTTCGACGAGAGCAAGAATCTCATTCTGTGCAATCCCTCCTACGCGCGTCTCTACGCCCTTCCTCCCGATCTCGTAAGACCGGGAACTCCGCTCAGCCGCATTCTCGATTACCGAGCGTGCGCTCGAAACGCGCCCGCCGACATGTCGACCTATTTGGACGTGATCATCGAGGCGACCGAGAATGGCGAGTTCGACAGTCGGCGCGTCGCATTGCAGGACGGTCGCACGATGCAGATCACGCATCAGCCGATGGCGAGCGGCGGCTACGTCGCGGTGCACGAGGACGTTACCGCGACCATACGGGCCGAAGCCGAGATCCGGTACCTCGCGGCCCACGACGCGCTGACCGGATTGCCCAACCGCACTTCGTTGCGCGAGAAATTGGGGCAGGCGCTCGCCCGCGTGCGTCGCAAGGAGAAGCTGGCGGTCCTGTGCCTGGATCTGGACGAATTCAAGATCGTCAACGACACCCTCGGCCATCCCATCGGCGACCTGCTCCTGAAAGCCGTCACGGAGCGCTTCACCCGCTGCGTGCGGGACACCGACACCGTGGCCAGGCTGGGGGGTGATGAATTCGTCATCCTGCAGGTCGGTCTCGACAAGCCCGAGGATGCGAGTCTGCTGGCGCGGCGGCTCGTCGAAGCCGTCAACACGCCCTTCAGTCTCGATGGCCATCAGGTCAATGTCGGTGTCAGCATCGGGATCGCCTTTTGTCCCAACGACGGAGCGGTGGCGGACGAGGTCCTGAAGAAGGCCGACATCGCGCTGTATCGGGCCAAAACGGATGGGCGGAACACCTTCCGGTTTTTCGAACTGATCATGGACAGGCCGTTGCAGGCCCGCCGCAAGCTGGAACTCGAAATGCGGACAGCGCTCGCGGCAGGAGTTTTCCGACTGCATTATCAGCCGCTCGTCGACGTCGCGACTGGAGCGGTCAAAGGCTTCGAAGCTTTGCTGCGCTGGCCTCACCCCGAGCGTGGCCCGCTTTCGCCGCCCGAATTCATTCATGTTGCCGAGGAAACCGGGCTCATCGTTCCGCTGGGAGAGTGGGTCATCCGCCAGGCCTGTCAGGATGCCGCACAGTGGCCGGAAGACTTCCGGGTGGCGGTCAACCTGTCGCCGCGGCAATTCAGGGATGGGGCGCTCACGCCGGTCGTGTTCTCCGCTCTGGCGAACGCCGGGCTTCCGCCCTCACGGCTCGAGCTGGAAATCACCGAATCCGTGCTGCTCGTCGACAGCGAGACGACCCTGGCGACGCTGCATCAACTCCGGGCGCTCGGCATTCGCATCGCGCTCGACGACTTCGGAACCGGCTATTCCTCCCTCAGCTACTTGCGTTCCTTCCCGTTCGACAAGATCAAGATCGACAAGTCCTTCATCCGCGACCTGACCCAGGGCGGTGATTGCACAGCGATCGTGAAAGCCGTCGCGGGGCTTGGTTTGGCCCTCGGCATGGAAACGACCGCCGAGGGCGTGGAAACCGCGCAACAGCTCGACCGCATCCGCGAGCACGGTTGTACCGAAGCCCAGGGCCTCTTCTTCAGCGCGCCACGCCCGGCAGGGGAACTGTCCGAGTTCCTGCGCATCCCCCCCGTCCGTAAGAGGCGAACCCCGTAGAAGGCCGTTGTTCGTCCGCGGTTTTGGCAACGACCAGCCACAGGCCGCCCTGTCATCGGCAAGCCACAGGCCTTGGCTTTCGTGCGATCATGGGCTGCTGCAACCGACTACGCCTTGACCCCTGCGGCTCCGGCGCGCCATCGTCCGTTCTCGATGTACACGGGGCACTCCACCATGGAACGCGCGTTTCGGGCCATCACGCTGGCCATCGTCATGGCCGGTTTCGCCGGGAGCGCGCTGGCCCGGCCGGTCTTCCCAGCAGAAAAGCGGTACTACGATTACGACGGGACGCTCCCGGCCTGCGACGACCCGGGCGTTCTCGACCGTATCAAGGACCGCTTCAACCAGAAGGAAACCGAATACTGGAATACGTCGCTCGAGATCGTCAGCTATGACCGCGTCAGGCTCGTTGCGATCCGCCCCTGGGGGGCTGACCATATCCCGCGCAATTTCTGCATCGCCCGTGCGTTCTTGAACGACCAGTCGTTCCACGAGGTCTCCTATTCGGTCGCGGAGGACCTCGGCATCCTTGGTTTCGGCTACGGTGTCGAATGGTGCGTGCAGGGCCTCGACCGCAACCTGGCCTTCGCGCCCAACTGCCAGTTGGCTCGACCGTGAAACCCGCCGGCCGCCGCCTCAACCGAGCGGCTGCCGCCTTCCTCATCGCTTCGTGGGCCCTGCCTGCCGCGGCGCAACCGGCCGAGCCGCCCTGCGTCCTCGACAAATGCCTGGGGCTGAAGCCGGCCCCGGCGCAACGATCGGTCGCGCCGGAGCAGGGCACGACGATGCCGGGCCCGGCGGGTCCGGACGCGGTCGCCCCCACACAAGGCTCCCAGCAGCGAAGAGCAACGGCGCCCGGCAACTTCGATTTCTACGTCCTCGCCCTGTCCTGGTCGCCGGGCTTCTGCTCGACGGGCGGAGCCGAAAAGGCCCGCGACCAATGCGCCGCCGGCCGCGACCTCGGCTTCGTGGTGCACGGGCTGTGGCCGCAATACGCGCATGGTTTCCCAAGCGATTGCCGGCCCGCCGGCCGCTTCCCGTCGCGCCAGGCGCTCGAAACGGTGGGCGGCATCTACCCCGATCAGGGCTTGGCACGCTACGAATGGAGCAAGCACGGAACCTGTTCGGGCAAGAGTCCGACGGATTATTTCGCCGATGTGCGCCGGGCCCGCGAAGCCCTTGTGATCCCGCAACCGTTCCGCGCTCCGCGCGAGGCTCAGACCTGGGTGCCGATCGACATCGCCCGCGCCTTCGCGGCGGCCAATTCCGGCTTGCGGCCGGACCAAATGGCGGTCACCTGCCGTCAGGAGACGCTCGAAGAGGTGCGCGTGTGCCTTTCGAAGGACCTGCGCGGCTATGTCGCCTGTCCGGAAGTCAGCCGCGCCTCCTGCCACACCCGGCAGATGACGGTTCCCGGACTGAGGTGACCTCGGCTCCCGCGATGCGGGTGCTCGACCTTGGCGACAGCGGGGGAAGCGCACCCTTGCGCCTTTCCCTCCCCTTGGGGGCCCGCCGGGGACCGAACTCTTGCGCATGACCGAGCGCCCGGCCGATGAACTACCGCCATATCTTCCACGCAGGAAATTTCGCCGACGTGTTCAAGCACGCCCTGGTGGCGCGCGTGCTGACCTATCTGATCCGCAAGCCGGCGCCGCTGCGCTACATCGATACCCATGCAGGCCTTGGACGCTACGATCTCGGAAGGGAGGAAGCGACCCGCACGGATGAATGGCGAAACGGCATCGGCCGTCTCGCGCTCGCGGCAAACCCCTCCGGGGTAGGCGAACTCCTCTCTCCCTATCTGGCAGCGGTCGGATCGACCGATGCCGAAGGCAAGCCCCTGTCCTATCCCGGCTCGCCCGCGGTGGCGCAAGCCATCCTGCGTCCGCAGGATCGTATCGCGCTCTGCGAACTCCATGGTGTCGATCTCGAGGCGCTCAAGTTGAACATCGGGCGCGACAGACGCGTCAAGGTGATCGGCCTCGACGGCTACACGGGCCTCAATGCCTTCGTGCCGCCCCCGGAGCGCCGGGGTCTCGTGCTGATCGACCCGCCGTTCGAGTCGCGCGATGAATTCGACCGGATATTGGCGGCGCTCGTCGGCGCGCACCGGAAATGGCCCACCGGGACCTACATGCTATGGTACCCGATCAAGGATCCGGCCGCCGTGTCGCACTTCGCTCTGTCGCTCGCCGCATCTAAAATTCGGCGCATCCTGCAGCTTCATCTGTTCGTCGGACCGCGCCTGGCCGAGGATGGGCCGCTGTCCGGCTGCGGCCTTGCGGTGGTCAATCCGCCCTATACGCTCAAGCGGGAAGCGGAGGTGATGCTGCCGTTCCTGGCCGAGGTGCTGGGGCGAGCGGGCGCTGGCAGTTGGGCGGCCCGCGTGCTCAGCGGCGAGTAAGCGCCGCCCTGGCCTCGGCAAGGTAGACCTGTTGGAGCGCGCTCCAGCAACAGCACGCTGTCATGATTCCTCGCTCTGCCGCTGATGACGGCCACCCGGACCGTGCAGGACCGGATGGCGCTCGGCGACAAAGCGGATGCGGACCCGTCGAGGCCCGCCTCGACCGTTAGAAGTGGTAGTTGATGCCGGCGCGAATGTTCGACGTGGTCAGGCCCACCCGTGTCACGTCGGGACTGCCCACGAAGTTGAACGCCGGGCTGAGGTTCGTGTACAGATATTCGACCTTGCCCGACAGGTTGGGCATGATGGCGTATTCGACGCCCCCGCCGACCGCGTAGCCGTTCAGATAATTGCTGTTGGCATTGAAGTAGTTGTTCGGCGTGTCGTAGACGGTGGAATGCACCGTTCCTCCGGCGTAGCCGCCCGTCGCGAAGAACAGCATGCGATTCATGGCGAAGCCGACGCGCCCGCGTAAGGTATCCTGGAAGGTTAGGCTGCCTTTCGACGTCAAGGGACCGGCGGTTGTCTGCGTGCTGCTGATTCCCGCATAGTCGGCGTCGCCTTCGAGGCCGATCACGACGTTCCCCATCTGGTAATTGTAGCCCAATGTGCCGCCGACCAGGCCGCCGTTGGGGCTGCCGGCCTGCGAATTGCCACGCCCGTTGAAGTCTCCGAACCCGTAGCCGCCGTTGATGCCGCCATAGAAGCCGACCCAGGAGAAGACCGGCACCAGCTGAGGCACCACATAGGCCGGAGCCACGCGGCGAGGCAGGTCCGCCGCGAAGGCGGACGAGGCGGACAGCACGGCGGCGGCAGCCGCCCCGGCCAGAAGAAGCGTCTTCATCGTAAACTCCTGAACTCTCAAACCCACGGCTTTCCCGTCGGGCCCGCTCTCGCACCGGCCAAAGGAAGCAACGTCCCGCACCCCAATGCGTATTTCCTACTCCCAACGCCCACAGGTTCGCAAATATGGCTACAATTCGTCAGAACTTGTTATTCCTGTATAAACCAAAGTGAAGACATGTACGATCTATTTACCTTGGCTATAGCGGAAGCGACTGGTGATTAGAGGAAAGTCAGATCGAGATCCGGCACTATTGTAAGGTAAACAATCAATTAAAGCGACGATGAGCGGGCCCGTGGCAGGACGGAATGCGCTGAGACGGCTTCACCGGCGCGGTGATGCCGGGGCTGTCCGCCGGATTGCCTCGCACTCGGTCAAGACCCGCATGGGTAAACCGCCGAAAGGCGGTCGCCCGACTTCAGTCCGCGGTGGGGAGCCTGCGCATCGTGAACTCGATCCTGCCGTCGGCGAGCTCGCGCCAGGACTCGATTTCGGTCATGTAGGCTGCTTTGGGGAAGCGCTCGAACCATGTCTTGGCTACCGCCCTCGCCTCGTCGCGCGGCAGCGTGAACGTTTCGCGGCGCCACGCGCCGGAGGTGGAACGCGCGTCCGGGCGAGCCGAAACCCGGTCCCGCCGCTCGCCAAGGCGTCGCGCCACATCAGCAGGGCTTCTTCGCTCGACACTCATGCGACGACTCCCGCAGCTAACCGCCGCTCCGCCGATGAATGTAGCGCAAGCAGAGTTAAGAGCGAGTCCTAATACTTGTGCTGAAGGGCACGAGGCAAGTACCGGTCCGCAACGACGATGTCGCCGAGCCCGTTCAGGCCACGCCGAGCTTCTTCTGCAAACTGGTCGACGACGTCGTGTATTGGAAGGTCAGTCGCTTGTTGGGATAAACGTAACGATGGATCTTTTGGGCGGCCAACGCCGCTTCATGGAACCCGGATAGGATCAGCTTCAATTTGCCTGCATAAGTATTGATGTCGCCGATGGCGAAAATGCCGGGCACGTTCGTTTCGAACTTTTCGGTGTCTACCGGAACAAGGTTTTCGTGCAGGTTCAGGCCCCAGTCCGCCACCGGCCCGAGCTTCATGGTCAGTCCGAAAAACGGCAGCAGGATATCGCAGGACACCGTCGTGTTGGAGCCGTCGTCGTGCTTCACGACGGCAGCACTGAGGTGCCCGTCCCGCCCTTCCAGGGCCGTTATCTGGCCGAGCAGCAGGTCCATCGACCCTTCGGCCACATATCCGCGCATGGCGTTGACCGAATGAGGCGCCGCGCGGAACGCATCCCGGCGGTGCAGCAGTGTCACGCGGCTCGCGAGCGGATGCAGGTTCAGCGTCCAGTCCAGCGCCGAGTCGCCGCCCCCGACGATGAGGACGCGCCTGCCGATGAACGCATCCATCTTGCGGATGGCGTAGAGCACCGACGTCCCCTCGTAAGCCTCGATGCCGGCGATGGGCGGCTTCTTCGGCTGAAACGAGCCGCCGCCGGCCGCGATCAGGATTGCCTTGCACTCGAGCACGGTTCCGGCATCTGTCGCCAGGCGGAACAGAGGCGCCGAAGCATCGCCCCGCAGTTCGACCGCGCTGACCATTTCGCCGTAATGGAATGTCGGATGGAATGGCTTGACCTGTTCCATCAAGTTATCGACGAGACCTTGTCCCGTGATGATGGGGAAGCCCGGCACGTCGTAGATCGGCTTCTCGGGATAGAGCTCGGCGCATTGGCCGCCGGGCTTGCCGAGGATATCGACCAGATGGGCTTTGATATCGAGAAGCCCCAGTTCGAAGACCGCAAACAGACCGACCGGCCCCGCCCCGACGATGACGACGTCGGTGTTGAAGATCTCGCTCATTCCCGTTCCCTGGCGCGCGCCCGCTTGCGGCAACGAAACGCCGCGTGGAAGCAGCGGCTCTTCGCTTGGCCGAATCCTATGCTTCGGAGGAGTGGGCCGCCTCCATCCTGACGCTGAAGCGAGCGCCAGCGTCGGACCACTAGCCCACCCGAGCCGTGCTGCCAAGATCCTGCGCCGGGCATCTTTCGATCCGGGCCACACCCGCGTTTGACCCGATCGGCTTTCAGGGGCCCCGTTCAGCCCTGGCGCGCCGGCGTGCGGACCACCAGCCCGTCGAGCTGAGGCTTGACCTTGATCTGACAGGACAAGCGCGAATTCGGCTGAACTTCGAAAGCGAAATCCAGCATGTCTTCCTCCATGGGCTCGGGCTTGCCGGTCGCCTCGACCCAGGCCGGATCGACGTAAACGTGGCAGGTGGCGCACGCGCACGCGCCGCCGCACTCCGCCTCGATCTCAGGCACCGCATTGCGTACCGCGGTCTCCATCACGGTCGAGCCCTCCTCGGCTTCGACCTGGCGAGATTCCCCGGTAGACTCTATGAAGGTGATTTTGACCATGTCCCGCCGATCGGCTCCGCAGCCCGCCAGTCAGCCCGAGAAACAGCGAATGCGTCGCCCCGGCGGGCGCCTCCAGGATCCAGCCGGGCGCCGCGTGCGGTCTTAATGCCTTTCTCGAAGCTTGGCGAGAGCATGTGCGCCTTTCTCGCAGGCGTGCCGCGGCGAATTCACGCCGGTCCGAGTAGCCCCGCAATAAAGCGGTTGGTGCGCTCCACGGCGTCGCGCAGCCGAGCCCGGTCGGCTTCCGGCAGATCGTCTCGACCCGTGCCTGCCTGTCGCCGTTCCGCCTCCAATTGCTGCACGATAGCGCCGACGAATGTGGCTCCGACCACGCGCGCCGACCCCAGCAACATATGCAGGAGATCGCAGGTCGGCTGCCTGTCGCGGTGCTCCGGCCCCTCGCCGTCCAGGCTTGCCTGAATCTGTTCGGCCTGGCGCATGAACAACTGCAGCAGTTCGGTTTCGAGCCGCTTGTCGCCGAACGTCTGGCGAGCCAGATGGACGAGGTCGATCGGCCGCTCACGTTGCGTGCCATCATGATCAGCGCCCGCAAGGGTGCCGGCCGGTGCACCGCATTCGGCGGGCGAAAGGGCACAAGACATCCTCTATCCTTTTTCTCGCTTCGGCGATGCCGTGCGCGGTCGAGAGACCGTCTCGATCGCATTCCCAGTGATCCCTCGCAATGGGCCAAAAGGTGAACAAGTCGTTAACGACGTTGATCGATGCCGGCGTGGGGTGGTTTGCAACACCGGCGGCCGAGAGTAGACTGCGGTTTGGTTAATGTTTCGCGCATGGTGCGCAACCGACATCTGCCGATGTCGGCCCGCATGCCACGTTTGATCTTTCCCAAGCGTTGGTCGTGCGCAGTTAGGCGAGGCGAGTATGGGCGTTCAAAAAGAAGCCAAAGACCCGGCGGCGGCTGCATTTCTGGCGATCGAGGAAGCTCTTAATCTCGTGAAATCGGAGAACGGCGACCGTGCCGCGGGGGCCGCCGTGACCAGGACGGAGCCGGAACCCGTATTGGAGAAGCGCGACGAAGGTCAGGGCGATTCCGTTCGACCGGAAGCCGCATGGAGCGAGCCCGTTGAGCTTGCAGAGGAACCGTCGGAAGCGCCGGAAATCCGGCCGTTCGACGAGGCTGGCCGCTCGGCAGCGCGGCTGATGACTGAAACCGGTCTCCATGCCAACGACGACCGGCGCTCGGTCGGCCAAATGCTGCAGGCACTGAGCGCACGACCGAGTTCGACCCCCTTTCTCGTGGCGGGATTGGGGTCGCTGCTCTGGGCCGCGGTGTGCGTCTACGGCGTTTCCCAGAGCGGGCTGTTCGACGGCGGACTCAACGTGGCCTCGGCCAGCCGCCCCGAAGCCATGCTGGCCCTCGGCGCGACGGTGGGGCCGGTCGTCCTGTTCTTCATCCTTGCAGCCCTGATGCGGCGCACGCAGGAAATGCGGCTCACGACACGGTCGATGGCCGAGATCGCGGTGCGTCTCGCCGAGCCGGAAACGCTGGCGACCGAGCAGGTGGTGAGTCTGTCGCATGCGATCCGCCGCGAAGTCGCGTCGATGGGCGACGGGATCGAGCGCGCTCATGCGCGTGCCGGAGAGCTCGAAACGCTGGTGCGCTCAGAAGTCGCCAACCTCGAGCGGTCATATACCGAGAACGAGCGCCGCATCCGGTCCATGATCGACGAACTCGCGAACGAACGCGAAGCCATCATCGTCAATGCCGACCGCGTGCGCGGTGCCATCGCGGGAGCGCATGAAACCTTCGCGCGCGACCTCGAGGCAGCCAGCGCGAAGATCGCCAACGACGTCGCCGAGGCCAGCGCGCGCGCGGTTGCGGCGCTTGGCGCGAAAGGCGAAGACATTACCTACGCCATGGCTCAGGCCGGAGGAGCGACCGCAACCCATATCGAATCGCATGGTGCCGAAATCGCCGGCCGCCTCGTCGCGACCACCCAGGAGGTCACGGCGAAACTGAACGAGGCGACGAGCAGCGTTTCGCATGACATCGCGGGGCAGGTCGGCGCCGTCGAAGAACGCCTCCGCAGGACAGGCGACGATCTGGTGAACAACATCATGCGGCGCGGCGAGGACGTCGCGACCCGCGTCGAGGAGATTGCCCTGCGCATCGGCGAGGACGTCGCGGCCCGCGGCGACGCGCTGGCAGCCCGGCTGGTGGAAACACAGGACCACATCTACGAGAGCGTTACTGCGCATGGATCGTCGCTCGATCGCGAATTGGCCGCAACCGGCGCGCGGATCGCGGCGCTCGTGGCCGAGCGAGCCGAAGCCGCAAGCGCCAGCTTCACGGTTTCGAGCCAAGAGCTCAACCGGTTGTTCGAGCTCCGCCGCGAGGAACTGGAAGCTGCCTCCGATCAACTCGCCGCATTGTTGCAGGACCGCACGAATGCAGCCCAGGGCACATTCGATGCCGCCAACGAGGCGCTCGCGGGATTGTTCGAGGCGCGCCTCGGCGATCTTGCCGGCCACGGCGACCACATGGTCGAAATGATCGACAGCAGGGCTGCCGCTGCGCGTGAAGCAGTGGAAGCTTCGGCCGGCGAACTCGATCGCATGCTCGCCGAGCGCGACGCCCAAATGGAGGCCGTCACGGAACGCGCCGCGACCGCCATCGCGTCCCGGACCGCGCAAGCCCGCGAAACGATCGATTCCGCCGCGGCCCATATGGAGCAACTGCTCGCGTCGCACGATGCGGATCTGGCCTCGGCGCGCCAGCATCTTGCGAGCCTGCTCGGCGACCACGTTGCCGACACGCGGGCCGCACTCGACGCCTCCAACGACAACCTCGAACGCCTCTTCGCCGAACGGCAGGAGCAGTTCGGCGCGAGCGGCGATCGCTTGGCGACTCTCGTCACCGATCGCACGACCGAGGCACAGGAAACGCTCGAAAACTCCGCCGCAACCCTCAACGTCGTGCTCGAAAACCACGGCGCGGCGCTTTCGGCAACGAGCGACCGGCTGGCAGGCCTCCTCGAAAACCATCTCGTGGTGGCGCGTGAAACCGCAGAAGCGGCGAACGGGCAGTTCCACCGATTGTTTTCCGACAACCGGGCTGAGACTTCGGCCCTCGGGGAACAGATCGCGTCGATCATCGCCGACAGGCTTTCGGCCGTACGCGACGTCCTTCACGAGACCGTAGCACAGCTGGGCCACGTCTTCGAAGCCCACCGTACCGAAGTGGCCGTTGCCGGGGACCACATGGCGGGTCTCCTGGAACATCACGTCGTAACGGCGCGGGGAATGCTGGACGGCTCGGCCCAGGCGTTCGACGGGGCTCTCGACGAGCGGCGGGCCGACCTCGACGCCGCGAACGACAGGATCGCCACCGTCCTCGACACGCATTTGTCGGCGACGCGGGACGTTGTCGACGGCGCCGGCGAGGCGATCGAACGCCTCCTCGCTGAACGACGCACGGAGCTGGCTGAAGCCGGCGACCGCTTCCTGGCTGTCCTGGACGAGCGGGCGAGCGCGGCGAGCCAGGCTCTGACGACCTCGGGCGACCGATTCGGCCGGGTGTTCGACGAACGGCGCGCCGATATGACCCGAATGAGCGACCGCCTGACGGCTTTGCTCGACGAACATTCGTCCCAAATCCGTATCACGCTGGAGGGCGCGGCCGAAGCCTTGGACCAGGTTCTGGTGCAGCGCCGCGACTCGCTGGCCCAAACGGGCGACGGCGTCGCGGCTGTCATCGAGGATCGCGTCGCGGCCGCTCAGGAAGCCTTGGCGGCTTCGGGTAATGCTCTCGAACGCGTGCTCGACGAGCGCAGGGCGCAGCTCATCGCGTCGGGCGACTTGCTGGTCGCCGTCGTCGGCGAGCGGACCTCCGCAGCCCGCGACGTTCTGGTCGAGTCGGGGGCCGCGATCGGGCGCACCCTGGACGACCACCACTCTCACCTGTTGGCGGCGGGCGATCAGTTGCTGGCCGCCATCAGCGATCGCGCTGCCGCGGCGCGCGACGAGCTTGTGGCATCCGGCGATACCGTCAGTCAGCTGTTGGACGGACGGAGCCAGGAACTCGGCGGCCTCAGTGGACAGCTGACGGGGCTTTTCGACGACCATGTCGCCGTCACCCGCGACGTCCTCAGCGACGCCGGCAAAGTATTCGACCGCCTGTTCGCCGAGCGCCGTAACGAGATTGCCGCGGCCGGCGATCGGATCACGATGCTGATCGACGAGCGAAGCCAGGCGGTGCAGCAGGTTCTGACCCGTTCGGAAGACGACCTGGCCAGCCTTTTCGACGATCGGGGAGCCCGTATCGCGACCGAGGGCAAAAACCTGGCCTCGTCGATCGAGGAAAGGACCGAAGCGGCGCGCGAGGTCCTTGCGGCCTCGAGCGAGGCGCTCGGTCGCGTTCTCCGGGAGCACGGCGACCAGCTGGCCGCACAGGGGGCCGTGATCACCGCCGTGATCGAAGAGCGGACCGCGGCCGCACGCGACGCCCTCGAAATGTCGGTCGGCGCCCTGCATCGGGTCTTCGAAGGTCGGGAGGAGAAGGTCAGCGGTGCCCTCGCCCAACACGTAGACGCGCTCCGCGACAGCTTCATCGGGGCGACCGACACGGCCATCTCCAGCCTCGGGACGGTGACGGGATCGCTCCATCACCGCTTCGCCGAAACCGCGACCGAAGCCATCGCAGCCATAGGGGTGCACGGCGACCGCATCAACGAAACGCTCGCGACCAGGCTCGACACATTCGGCACATCGATTCTCGGCAAAGGCGAAGCTATGGCCGACCGCATCGCGGATCAGTCGGACCGTCTAGCGGCGCGGATCGACGACGGCTTGAGCCGCGTCGAAACGATATTCGCGGGCCGCGGCGATGCCGTGAACCAGGAAGTCGCGACGCAGGTCGACCGCATCGCCGGTCGGGTCACGGAACAGCTCGGCGTGGTCGACGAACTCCTGACCGCCAAGGGCGGAGCCCTCGTCGAACGATTGGGAGAGCGCACGCGGGAGGCCGGCGAAGTTCTCGAAGCGCAGATCAACGCCTTCGAGGACAAGGTCGGCTCCAAGGCCGGATTGGTGAGCTCTTCTCTCGAAGAGCTCATGGGGAAGATCACGACCGGCCTCGACGCCCGCGCCAAATCGCTCACGGAAGCCCTGGCGCTTCGGGCGCTCGATCTCGCCAAGGTGCTCGGCGACGGTGGGCGCGAAGTATCGCGCGCCCTGGACGAAAAGGGCGGGGAGATCCGGGGTATCCTGCTGACCGGATCGAGCGCTTTGGCCGACACTTTGGCCGAAAGGGCCAATGCGATCGACTTGACGCTCGGTGGAAGGACCGAACAATTGGCTGGCCAGCTCGATGCCAGGATCAATTCGTTCGAAACCCGCGTCGTCCAGCGTCTCGCCGCCGTTGCGGCCGATCTCGACCTTCGCGGGGTGGATGTCGATGCGAAGCTTGCGGCCAGGACGGGCGAGCTCGATCGCCTCATCCAGGTCCAGGCCCAGGAATTCGAAACGTCGCTCGATCGGCAAAGCGGGCACATCGTTTCGGTGATGGACGGCAAGGTACAGGAACTCAGGCGCCAGTTCGGCACCAGCACCGACGAGGTCGCGGCGGCGCTCGAGCAGCGGACCGCTTGGATGACGGAAGCGCTCGCGTCGCGCCTTAGCGACATCGAAACGGTGTTCGGCGCCGGGCTCGGCGACATCGAAGCGTCGCTCGAAGCGCGGGTGGGCACCATCAACGAGGTGGTCGTCGCGCATATCGACAAGATCAAGTCGACGCTCGGCGATGGCGTGAACGGGGTCCGCGGCGCCCTCGGCACCCAGGTATCCGATCTTAGCCAGCAATTCCGCGAGGCGCATGATTCAATGGGCAGCCGGTTGGGCGACGTGGGTTCGACGCTGGCCACTCACATCGGCACGCTGCGTATCACGCTCGGCAAGTCCGTCGCGGACCTCAACGAACTTTTGGGCTCGCACGCCGACCACATCGGCGATCGAGTTAGCGAGCTCCACGCCGCGCTCGAGGCGCGGACCAGCGAGATGAGCACGAGCTTGGCTACGCATTCCACAGCCATCGAGGCCATACTCGGGACCTCGGCCGTCGAACTCGATCGCAGCCTCGGCGGGCATGCCGGAGACATTCGCCAGACTCTGGAACACCGTTCGCGCGAGATCGATGGGACGCTCGCGACCCATGTCGATGCGATGCACCGGGTGCTTGAAGAACAGGTCAAAAACCTCGACACGACGCTCGGCGAGCGTTCGGGCGAAATCGGCGAAGCACTCGCGGGCTATGTTCGAAACATCGACGGCACGCTCGGCACGCACGTGGATGCCATATACAAGGTGATCGACCACACGGCCCAAAGGCTCGACGGGGACCTCGGCGGCCGGACGAACGAACTCGACCGCACGCTTGGCCGACGCGCAGAACAAATCGAAAGCAGCCTCTCGACGCACGCCGAGGGCATCCAACGCAACCTCGACGCATCGATCGAACAGATCGACAATACGCTCAGCGGCCGGTCGGGCGATATCGATCAGACGCTGGAGCACCGCCGAAACGACATAGAGGCGATGCTTGTGCTTCACCTGGACGCTTTGCGGGGTGCGCTCGAGACGTCCGTGGGTGAGTTCGACACTACGCTGGGTTCAAGAACGAACGACGCCCAGAACACGATAAGGGCGCGGCTCGACGAGATCCAAGCCACGTTGGGGCGCCGCACCGGCGAGATCGGCGCGATGCTCGAGGGGCAGAGCCGCAAGCTGAACGATACGTTGTCGGCTCGTTCCGGCGAGTTGCAGCAGCTGTTCGACCAGGAAGGTGCCCTGCTGGTCGACCTGCTGTCGGCGCGCGGCAGCGAGGTGGCTCAGGAGATCGCCGGCGTCAGCGAGGCCATGGCGCAGACGATCGCGGAGCGCGGCGGCGCGCTCGTCCAGGGGATCGACGACCGGCAGGCGCAGATCGCGGCAACCCTCGAGCAATCCGGCCAGAACCTGCGGCGCGCGCTCGACACCGGTGCCGCGCACTCGATCGCGGCTCTCGACGGGGCGAGCGAACGACTCCAGCAGGGCGTCGGCGGGCTGCTGGAGCAGCTCGGCGCCACGAACGCCGCCATCAGCACCTTGATCAACGATGCAGGCGTCAACCTGTCGGCCGTCGAAGAGGCCCTCGGGCATCGGGTAACCGACTTCGGCCAGGCGCTCGAAGCGGTTTCCACCCATGTCGACGCCATGACCCAGGCAGCGACGTCGACCCTGAACGACGCGGACGCGCTGTCAGGTACGATGGAAGAACATCACGCGGCGCTGGTCGCCGCCGCCCAGGCGCTCAAGACCACGCACGACGAGGTCGACACTCACATCGAACATCGGCGCGCCACTCTCACTCAGCTGCTGGGCAGCATCAACGACAAGGCGGAAGGTTTGGACGGCGTCATGAGGTCGTTCAGCGGGCTGGTCGACGAGTCGTTCCGCACCGCCGAAGCCCGGGCGCGTGAGCTCGGAACCTTCCTGGCCGAAACGGCGCAGTCGGTTACCGGGGCCATCAGCGAGCATTTTGAAAACATACGCAACACTACGGGGCAGGAGCGTGAAAAAACCGCCACAACCCTGAACGAGGCTTACGAACAGGCCGTCCGGGAGATGGATAAGCTGTTCGGACAGGCCGTCGAGCGGTTCCGCGCCTCGGCGGCTGAAATGCGAGCCACGGCGGCCGAGATTCAGCGACAGTTCGATGAAGCGCGGCAGGAACTGCAGCGTGCGACGATCGAACTGCCGCGGGAAACGGCGGAACAGGCCGTCCAGGTCCGACGGATCGTCGGCGAACAGGTGGAAGCGCTGACGGCACTGACGGCGCTCATTGCTCAGGTCGGAACCGCCGACGATATGGCCGAACCGTCCCACGCGAGGGGTGAAGGACCCGCGATGGACAACCAGCCACCCGCGCGCGAGGCGGGACGCACCGCCGAGCAGCGAGGCGCCGACCGCTCGGCGCCTCGCGCCCCGGGAGGCACCGTTGCCCAGGACGGTGCCCCGCAGCGGGCTCGCGGGCCGGCGGCAACCGGGCGTACGGCCACGGCCGAGCGGGGCCCGGGCTGGTTGACCGACCTGTTGGCGCGCGCATCGCGCGAGGAGGAACACCATCCGCAGCCCAAGACGCCGCCGACCGAGCAGGATGTGGGACGATCGCTCGAGGCGCTCGACGCCATGTCGTCCAATATCTCGCGCCTCATCTACGACAGCGCGCTCGTCGACATGTGGGAACGCTTCCGCACCGGCGATCGCAACGCCTTCAACCAGCGGCTCTATACGCCGCAGGGTCAGCAAACTTTCGAGGAGATCCGCCGCCGCTTCGGGTCGGATCGCGAGTTCCGCGACACCGTCAACCGATACATGCAGGAGTTCGAACGCCTGCTGACCGATACGGGACGCGACGACCGCGACGGCGCCAAGGCGCGGACCTATCTCGTTTCGGAGACCGGAAAGGTCTATACCTTGCTTGCCCATGCGGCGGGGCGGCTCGGGTAAGCCAGCGGATCGGCTCCGCCCGCACCGGCTCATCCAGCCCGCCGGATGCGCAGGCTCTCCGTCTGCTCAAGCCGCGGGCTAGAGCGTGATGGCGCTGATGTGAATCGGGGTTCCCAACTTGGTCGGTTTCTGATTCATGGAATGATCTGGGTTGGAGGCCAGGATGGATGACGCGACCCCTTTCGATGGATTTGCG